>NZ_BAAHXB010000185.1:0-5767 GCF_054657215.1 Endothiovibrio diazotrophicus | reverse complement strand
GGGGCATGGTGCCAACGATCGATGAACCAGGGGCGTCGACGTCGCTTGCTTAATTTGCGTTCATTCGCGTTCATTTGCGGACTCTCTTTCTGAAAACACAGTGGAAGCCGAACTGATCGAGATCCGGGAGTTCCTGGCGGACCATCCGCCCTTCTCCCTGCTGCCCGAGGAGGCGCTGGCCGAGCTGCCCAAGCGGCTCGCGGTGCGCTACCTGCGGCGCGGCACCCCGTTCCCGCCGGAGGACGAGGCGGAGGGGGCGCTCTATCTGCTGCGCAGCGGCGCGGTGGAGCTGCGCGACGGCCAGGGCGAGCTGATGGAGAAGATCGGCGAGGGGGAGCTCTACGCCGCCCGCTGCCTCGATCACTCCTCGGAGGCGCTGTTCCAGGGGCGGGTGGTGGAGGACAGCCTCTTCTATCTGCTCCCCTGCGAGCGGCTGCGCCAACTGCGCGAAGAGTATCCGGAGTTCAACGCCCACTTCTCCCGCGACCTGCGCGAACGCCTCGGCCGTGCGCTACAGACCCTGCGCGACGCCTCCAACGTCGGCGCGGCCGGTGGTCTGATGCAGGTGGAGGTGGGGGAACTGCTCGCCCACGCCCCGGTCGGCGCGCCGCCGCAGACGACGATCCGCGAGGCGGCGCGGCTGATGACCCGCGAGCGGGTTTCGGCGCTGCTGGTGATGGAGGGCGCCGAGTTGGTGGGGTTGGTCACCGACCAGGACCTGCGCAGCCGGTGCATCGCCGAGGGACTCTCCGTCGATCTGCCGGTGGAACGGATTATGACCCCCTCCGTCTTTACCGTGGATGCGGAGACCCCCGGCTTCGAGGCGCTGCTGACCATGGCGCGACGCGACGTGCGCCACCTGCCGGTGGTGGGGGAGAGCGGCGTGCTCGGGGTGGTGGCCGCCGCCGACCTGTTGCGCTACCAGAGCGCCAACGCGGTCTACTTGGCCGGCGACGTACGCCGGGCGCGCACCATCGACGCGGTGGTCCAGGCGAGCCGCGGCCTGCCGGAGCTGCAGGTGCAACTGGTGGCCGCCGGTGCCGGCGCCTCTTCGGTGGGCCAGGCGCTCTCCTCGGTGGCCGATGCGGTGACCGGCCGGCTGATCGAACTGGCCGAGGAGCAACTGGGACCGCCGCCGGTGCCCTACGTCTGGCTCGCGGCCGGCTCCCAGGCGCGGCGCGAGCAGTTGGCTCATGCCGACCAGGACAGCGCGCTGCTGATCGACGACGGCTACGACCCGGCGGTCCACGGAGAATGGTTCGAGCGGCTTGCCCGCATCGTCTGCGACGGCATGCAGGCCAGCGGTTTCGTCTACTGCCCCGGCGAGGTGATGGCCTGCAACCCGCAGTGGCGGCAGCCGTGGCGGGTGTGGCGCGAGCATTTCGACCGCTGGATCCAGCGCCCCGAAAAGAGGGCGCTGATGCTCGCCTGCAACTTCTTCGACCTGCGCCCGCTGCACGGCGAGGCGGCGCTGTTCCAGCGGCTCCACCGCGAGGTGGTGGAGCAGGCCAGGGGCAACGGCATCTTCCTCGCCCACCTGGTGGCCAACGCGGTGCGCTTCAAACCGCCGTTGGGCTTCTTTCGCAACTTCGTGCTCACCGACGGCGGCGAGCACGCCCGCGGTGTCGATCTCAAGCGGGGCGGGGTGATGCCGGTGGTGGACCTGGCGCGGATCTACGCCCTGTCGGCGGGGGTGACCGAGATCGGCACCCTCGACCGGCTGCGCCGCGCCGGCGCCGCCGGCGCCCTGAGCGAGGAGGGGGTGGAGGAGCTGACCGGGGCCTGGGAGCTGATCAACACCCTGCGCGCCCGTCACCAGGTGGCGCAGATTCGCGACGGTCGCGAACCGGACAACACCATCGAGCCGGACACCCTGTCGTCCCTCGACCGCCGCCACCTGAAGGACGCCTTCGGCGTGATCAAGGGCTACCAGGACGCCCTGGCCCAGGCTTACCAGGCGGAGCGGTTCTTTTGACGATGGCTGATCGACGCAGAGAACGCAGAGACGCAGAGGACGCAGAGAAGAGAATATGAGGATGTGGCGGTGGGTGCTGAGGCGCACGCGGCACGCATTATGAGGAGTTGGCGGTGAAATACAGAAACAGAATCTCTTCTCTGCGTCCTTTGCGTCTCTGCGTTCTCCGCGTCATCTTCCAGAGCGCCGAGTAGAACCGAGATGTGGGAGCGCCTGTTCAACCTCGATTTCCGCCGCAAGCGCCTGCTCAAACGGGCGCCAGCGGGGCCGCTGCGCGACTACCTGTCGGTGCCGTTCCCCGATCCGCGGACGCCGTACCACGAGGTCCCCTTCATCGCGGTGGACCTGGAGACCACCGGCCTCGATCCACGGCAAGATGAACTGCTCAGCATCGGTCTGGTCGAACTGGCGGGCACGCGCATCGATCTCGACTCCGCCCGGCGCAAGCTGGTGCGCCCCGAGCGGGCGATCCCGGAGGCGAGCGCGGTGGTCCACCGGATCACCGACGACCACGCCGCCCATGGCGTGGTGCCGGCTGAGGCACTGGTCTGGCTGTTGGAGCGGCTGGCGGGCAAGGTGATGATCGCCCACCATGCGGCGATGGAGAAGGGCTTCATCGGCAGCGCCTGCGAGCGGCTGCTGGGGGGGCGCTTCCTGATCCCGGTGGTCGACACCCAATGGCTCGCCCGGCGCACCCTGGACCGCCAGGGCCGCGCCTATCGCGCCGAGGAGCTGCGCCTGGCGCGGCTGCGGGAGCGCTATAATCTGCCCCGCTACCGCTGCCACGACGCGCTGAGCGACGCCCTGGCCGCGGCCGAACTGTTTGCCGCCCAAGTGGCGGAGCGGGGAGGGCAGACGCCCCTGAAGGAACTGCTTTCCCCGAATTGAATCGACGAGGGGCGTTAGAATGAATGAAGCGCAAGGCGCTTCTGGCCCCGTGACCGAAATGGTGTAGGGTGGCCGAGAGTGAAGGGAGGGACCCGACCCTTTCGAAGAGCATGTTGCGATCGATAGCTAGCGCCGCGATGCCCTGTAGGAGCGGCCCCTAGGCCGCGATCACGACGGAGTGAGGCGCCTCGATTGGGTAAGCGGTAGGAACGGACATGGCGCCATCGCGGCCTTGGGGCCGCTCCTACAATCGACGAACGTCGCGACGGCCGACTCAGACATCGCCTTTCGAAAGGCTCGGAGGACGAATGCAAAGCGCCTGTAACCCACGGCGTTCATTCTCCGATCCGCTACAAGAATTGAAACCGTACAGAAACAACGACCACCGAGGAGTGACCCATGTCCGAAAAGGTATACCCGGTTTCCGCCGAGATCGCCGCCTACGCCCACATCGACGCTGCCAAGTATGACGAGATGTACCGCCGTTCGGTGGACGATCCCGAGGGCTTCTGGGGCGAACAGGCCGAGGCGTTCCTGAGCTGGAGCAAGCCTTGGGACAAGGTAATGGACTACAGCTACGACGCGGCCGACCTGCACATCAAGTGGTTCGAGGGAGGCAAACTCAACGCCTCCTACAACTGCCTCGACCGCCACCTGGAGACCCGCGGCGACCAGACCGCGATCATCTTCGAGGGCGACGACCCCTCGGTCGACAAGCACATCACCTACCGCGAGTTGCACGAACAGGTCTCGCGCTTCGCCAACGCGATGAAGGCGCGCGGCGTGAAGAAGGGCGACCGGGTCAGCATCTACATGCCGATGATCCCCGAAGCCGCCGTCGCCATGCTCGCCTGCACCCGCATCGGCGCGGTCCACTCGGTGGTCTTCGGCGGCTTCTCCCCCGACGCCCTGCGCGACCGCATCTTGGACTCCGACTGCCGCGTGGTGGTCACCTCCGACGAGGGCCTGCGCGGCGGCAAGCACGTGCATCTGAAGGGCAACGTCGACAAGGCGCTGGAGGAGTGCCCCAACGTCAACACCGTCTTCGTGGTCAAGCACACCGGCGGCGAGATCGCCTGGCACGAGGGGCGCGACGTCTGGTACGGCGAGGCCTGCGCCGCCGCCGACGCGCTCTGCGAGCCCGAGGAGATGGACGCCGAGGACCCGATGTTCATCCTCTACACCTCCGGTTCCACCGGCAAGCCCAAGGGCGTGCTGCACACCACCGGCGGCTACCTGCTCTACTCGGCGATCACCCACAAGTACACCTTCGACTACCACGACGGCGAGGTCTACTGGTGCACCGCGGACGTCGGCTGGGTCACCGGCCACTCCTACATCGTCTACGGCCCGCTGGCCAACGGCGCCATCTCGCTGATGTTCGAGGGCGTGCCCAGCTACCCCGACGCCTCGCGCTTCTGGCAGGTGTGCGACAAGCACAAGGTCAACATCTTCTACACCGCCCCCACCGCCATCCGCGCGCTGATGCGCGAGGGCGACGGGCCGGTGAAGAACACCGACCGCTCCAGCCTGCGCCTGCTCGGCTCGGTGGGCGAGCCGATCAACCCCGAGGCGTGGGAGTGGTACCACGACGTGGTCGGCGACCGCCGCTGCCCGATCGTCGACACCTGGTGGCAGACCGAGACCGGCGGCCACCTGATCACCCCGCTACCCGGTGCCACCGACCTCAAGCCCGGCTCCGCCACCCGCCCCTTCTTCGGCGTGGTGCCGGCGATCGTCGACGCCCAGGACGGCCACATACTGGAAGGCGCCTGCTCCGGTGCCCTGGTGATCACCCGCCCCTGGCCCGGCCAGATGCGCACCGTCTACGGCGACCACGAGCGCTTCGCCGACACCTACTTCAAGACCTACAAGGGCTACTACTTCTCCGGCGACGGCGCCAAGCGCGACGAGGACGGCTACTACTGGATCACCGGCCGCATGGATGACGTGATCAACGTCTCCGGCCACCGCATGGGCACCGCCGAGGTGGAGTCCGCCCTGGTGCTCCACGAAGCGGTCGCCGAGGCCGCGGTGGTGGGTTACCCGCACGAGATCAAGGGGCAGGGCATCTACTGCTACGTCACCCTGGTCAAGGGGGTCGAGCCGAGCGACGAGTTGAAGAAGGAGCTGGTCAAGCAGGTGCGCACCGAGATCGGGCCGATCGCCACGCCGGACGTGATCCAGTGGGCACCGGGGCTGCCGAAGACCCGCTCGGGCAAGATCATGCGGCGGATTTTGCGTAAGGTGGCGGCCAATGAGCTGGATAACCTCGGCGATACGTCCACCCTCGCCGATCCCGGCGTGGTCGAGGACCTGATCGAGCACCGCGCCAATAAATGAATAAAATCGGCCGGCAGTCGGGCGGCCCCTCGCGGGGGCCGCCCGACTGCCGGCCGATTTTATTCATCAATGGGGGAATGAGGGTGGGGGCTGCGGTTCTTTTTTTTGTTCTCTCCATTCCGATCGTTTGGTGGTCGCGGCGCTCCCTTCTTCATCCCTCCTCACACGGGTTTCCCCGGTTCTTCGCCTTCGAGGCGATCCTGGCGTTGGTGATTCTCAACGCGCCGTATTGGTTCTCTGATCCGTTCGGGATTCAACAACTCGCGTCCTGGCTGTTGCTGGCCTTCTCCATCGTGCTGGTGGTGTGGGGTGTCGTCCTGCTGCGTCAGCGAGGCAAGACTCGTCCGACAGCGGCGGACTCGCCCCAATTCGAATGGGAGAACACAGAGAGGCTGGTGACCACGGGCATCTACCGCCACATCCGCCACCCCATGTACTCGTCGCTGCTCTTCCTCGCCTGGGGAGCGCTCCTGAAGTCCCCCACCCCGACGACATTTCTCCTGACCGCCATCGCCACCGTCGCCCTATGGTTCACCGCCAGGGCGGAAGAGGCGGAAAACC
>NZ_BAAHXB010000184.1:0-6022 GCF_054657215.1 Endothiovibrio diazotrophicus | reverse complement strand
CATTCCCGGCGGAACGCGCCTTGCCTTGGCGCATTGGCGGGGCGCTGAGAGTTACATGGTTTTCCGCGTGGAGCCGATCGTCGCCGACATCGTCCCCAACCGGAGTCGCAGGCCGAGGCGCAACGGCAACGGGACGGTCTTGCGGCAGTGCCAGCAGGAGAGCTCGCGCGCCCGCGCCTCGGCCAGGTTTTCCGCCCGGCAATGGGGGCAGTCGATGGCCCCGTCTTCCAGGACCCGGAACAGCGCCTGCCATTCGCCCTCGGTGACCCGTCGGCCGGGTTGGCGCAGACCCACGGTGAAGGCCCGCGTGAAGAGTTCCTGAAGGGACGGGGGACACAGCGCCCAGCGGCGCCTCGCCGTGGCGTAGTCCGGGTCGGAGGGTAGGCGGTTGTCGTCCCGGTGCGGATCGAAGACGAAGACCGGTCGCTCCGCCAAAAAAGGTCCGTCGATTCAGCCATCGCTCAGAACACCTCTGCGTTGGAGGTCGCCGCCGGAAGCGGGGCGAGCGCCAGCACCACGTTCCGGTACCGGTCCTCCTCCGGCAGGCGGCTCTTGCCCTGTGAGGAGCCCGGGGTGGCCGCGGTGCTCGCCCATTTGATGTAGTGCAGCAACTCTTCGTGGTCGTGCGCCTTGAGCAGGCCAATTCTCCGCGGTGATGCTGGAGAGTGAAGTCAGAGGTCCCGGGCGAGACGGAATCCGAGATCGTCGCTGCGGAAGTCGGTGGCGCTTTTGCGCCGGGGAGCGGCACGCGGGCTTTCGCGCCAGGATCCGCCGCACAGCACCCGCTGGCTGCAATCGTCGACCAGCAATCCCTTGATCCGGCGTGGATCGCTCAGCAAGGCCGGACCGTGGGCGGCGACCAGTTCGCCCAAGGCCAGCGCACACTCCTCGCGAATGATGTTCAGTCCCGGACGATCGGTAGTGGGCATGATGTTCTGTTTTGACCTCCCCGTTCCCAAGCGGCGTGGATTACCGTCAGAACGGTTGAATCATCACTCCACGCTGAAGAGAGTCGGGTTGTGAAGAGGCTTGTCGATGACCGTATCGACCGGCGCTTCCGGAAGACTGGAGACGCCCCGCCGACCGGAGTCCCGGCGCATCGCGGAAACGGCGCGACCACCGTCTTCATACGGCGTGGTGCCGGGATACGCGTGATGGTAAGCGTATTCCCGTCGGCGAAGGGCGTCTGTGCGTTGGCGGACAGAGGGTGAACGGGCGGAGCGGCCGCAACGGCCGCCTCACCCCGACAGCGGGGCGGCACCGCGGCGCACCCAATATTTCCTTCCCTCTTCGATGGCGAAGATGACCAGCGGCGCCAGCAGGATCGGGAACCAGACCGGCACCGGGAACGGCTGGGCGTTGAACAGGTGGCGCAACGGCGGCACATAGACCACCAGCACGATGAACAACACCTCGACGGCGATGCCCGCGACGATCCAGCGGTTCGGGGCGAGCAGCAACGGCACGGCGCTCTGGCGGTTGGTCCGGCAGGCCATCACGTTGCCGATCTGGGAGAAGATGATGGCGGCGAGGAAGGCCGCGGAGGCCTGCTGGTGAAGCGGCGCGTCGAGGGCCAGCGGCGCGCCCCACGACCAGCCGCCATGACCGAGCACCAGGAAGAACACGGCGAAGGAGAGCGCGGCCTCGGCCGGGCCGATGATGCCGTAGCTGCGCAGGAAGGTCTTCGCGCCGACCAGCCGCTCACCGCGGCGCCGCGGCGGGCGGCGCATGATGTCGGCCTCGGGGGGCAGGTTGCCCAGGCCGATCGCCGGCAGGATGTCGGTGATCAGGTCGATGGCGAGGATCTGGATCACCGTGATCGGCAGCGGGATCGGCAGCAGGACGTAGGCGATGAAGGGGAGGATCTCGGGGATGTTGCTGGTCAGCACGTAGGTGATGAACTTCTTGATGTTGTCGTAGACCGCGCGCCCCTCCTCGACCGCATGGACGATGGTGGCGAAGTTGTCGTCGAGCAGGATGATGTCGGAGGCCTCCTTGGCGACGTCGGTGCCGCGCCGGCCCATGGCGATGCCGATGTCCGCGCGCTTCAGCGCCGGGGCGTCGTTGACGCCGTCACCGGTGACCGCCACCACCTCGCCCATCTCCTTCAGCGCGTTGACGATGTCGAGCTTCTGTTCCGGGGCGATGCGGGCGAACACCACCTCGCCACCGCGCAGCACCTCGATCAGCTCCTCCAGGTCCATGTTGGAGAGCTGCTCGCCCTCAATCACCTTGGGGGTGGTGACGATGCCGAGTTGGCGGGCGATGTAGGAGACGGTCTCGCCCTTGTCGCCGCTGATCACGACGATGCGGATGCCGGCGCTCTTGCAGGCGGCGACGGCGGCGGGGACCTCCGGGCGCGGCGGATCGACCAGCGCCACGTGGCCGAGGAAGACCAGCCCCTCGGCCTGCGCCTCGACCTCCCCGCCGTCCCGGCGACAGGCGAGCGAGAGCACGCGCAGGCCCTGCCCGGCATACTGCCGCGCCTGCTCCGCGAGTTGCGCGCGCCGCTCGGGGTCGAGCGCCACCTCTCCCCCCCGGCGGTGAACCCGGTCGCAGCGCTCGAGCATCACCTCCGGGGCGCCCTTGACCGCCAGGTAGCTGCCGCCGTCGCGGCCGCGGAATCGGTTCCACATGTATTTCGCCTGGGCGTCGAAGGCGCGGGTCGCCAGCGGCCGGAAGGCGGCGCGCAGCGACTCCAGCCGGGTGTGGCGGTCGACGAACTCCACCATGGCGGTCTCGGTGGGATCGCCCTTGAAGCGCTCCCGCCCCTTCTCGTGCTCCAGCACCATGACGTCGTTGCACAGCGCCATCGCCTCCAGCAGCGGCCGGACGGCGGCGTCGCGGGAGAACCTCCGTCGCTCGCCGGCGGGGAGATCTTCGAAGTCGACGAACAGCCGCTCCACCTGGAGGCGGTTGCGGGTCAGCGTGCCGGTCTTGTCGGTGCAGATGACGGTGGTGCCGCCGAGGGTCTCCACCGAGAGGATCTGCTTGACCAGAGCGTTGCGCCTGCCCATGCGCACGGAGGATTGGGTCAGCGCCAGGGTCACCGTCGGCAGCAGCCCCTCGGGGACGTTGGCGACGATGATGCCGATGGCGAAGATCAGGTTGGTCCAGAAGGGGTTGCCGATGAAGAAACCGACGAGGAAGAACAGGCCGCCGATGCCCAGCGCCAGCCAGGTGATCTTCTGCACGAACGCCTTCAGCTCCCGCTGCATCGGCGTCAGGTCCTGCACCACCCCGCGGGAGAGCCGCGAGATGGCGCCGAGGGTGGTGGCGCGGCCGGTGCCGGTAACCAGCACGGCGGCGTGGCCGCCGAGCACGGTGGCCCCGGAGCTGACCCGGCACGCCGCGACGATCTCATCGGCCAGCGCGACCTTGGCCAGCGGCTCCGATTCGCCGGTGAGGATCGACTCGTCGATCAGCAGGTTTTCGGCGCTCACCAGCACCCCGTCGGCGGGGATCTTGTCTCCCTCCTGGATGAACAGCAGGTCCCCCGGCACCACCTCGTTGGCGTCGAGCAGCACCTTCTCCCCGTCGCGCAGCACCACCACCTCCTTGGGGATGTAGTCGAGAAAGGAGACCATCAGCTTCTCGACCTTGTAGTTCTGGATGAACGAGACCGAGGCGTTGAGCACCACCACCAGCAGCAGGGCGGCGGCGATCAGCTCATAGCCCTCGCCGGGGCTGAGGGCGTGGGCGATGAAGGAGAGGGCGGAGGCGGCCAGCAGCAGCAGCGGGAAGAGCGCGACGAACTCCGCGGCGAGCATGCGCAGCGGCGAGCGGCGGCGGTGGAAGGTGATCCGGTTGGGGCCGTAGCGGAGCAGGCGTGCGCGCGCCTCGCCGCCGCTCAGTCCGCCGTCGGCACAGCCGAGCGCGTCGAACAGGGCGCGCCTGTCGGGATATTCGGCGGTCATTGCGCGGGCCTCGGGTCGGGTGCGATAGCCCAAGCGTAGTCCGCTCCGCCGGCGGCGCATGGCGTGGCCCGCAGTGTGCGCTAGCGCACGGAATGCACTCCGCCAAGGGTGTACGTTCCGGGATGGATTAACCATTCCACAGGATACCGCCATGCATATCACTTGGAGTCTGGGACCGCTGGTGGCGTTGATCGCCGGCGTCCTCATTCTGGCCATGCCCCGACTGCTGAGCTACATCGTCGCGGCCTATCTGATCGTCTTCGGAGTGCTCGGGCTGGTCGGCGACGTGCACCTGACCTAGTGGGCCATGCGGAAAGTATTGCAACTCTCAGCAATACTTTCCGCATGGCCCACTGGGGGAGACAATCATGTTGATCACCTTTTCCTGCGCGGCGTATGCGGACATCACGATGTTCGGTAACGTCGCGATCCGCCTGCTCAAACTGATGGGACACAGCGGCACCGTGCCGAGCGCACTCCTCGCGGCCGACGTCCCGGCCGCACTGGAGCGGCTGACCGCCGCCGTCGAGGCGGACGCCGAGCGGAGCGAATCGCACGCCCCCGCCCATGGCGCGGAAGACGACGAAAGCGTCAGTCTCACGCTCCGCTCCCTGCCGTTGCGGGAGCTGCTGGAGGCCGCGGCGCAGGCGCAATGCAACGTGATGTGGGATCGCCAATGATCCGCCGGCGGTGAGCGATGCGGTGAACCGTGATGGAATACAAAGACTATTACCGGATCATGGGCGTGGCGCGCGATGCCACCCAGGAGGAGATCAAGCGCGCCCACCGCAAGCTGGCCAGGAAGTATCACCCGGACGTCAGCAAGGAGCCCGATGCCGAGGCGCATTTCAAGGAGGCCGGCGAGGCCTACGAGGTGCTCAAGGACCCGGAGAAGCGCGCCGCCTACGACAAGCTCGGCAGCGAATGGCAAGCCGGACAGGAGTTCCATCCGCCGCCGGACTGGGACGCCGGGTTCGCGTTCCGCGGCGGTGGCTATACCGCCGCGGACCCCGGCCTGCACAGCCGTTTCTTCGAGGAGCTGTTCGGCCGCGACTATGCGCGCTCCGCCCGCGCGGCGGGGCGGCAGAGCTTGCGCATGGGGGGCGAAGACCAGCACGCCAAGGTACTGATCGATCTCGAGGACAGCTTCACCGGCGCAACCCGCTCGATCTCGCTGCGTGTTCCGGAACTCACCGATGCGGGTCGCCTCGGCGCCCGCGAGCGCACCCTGAGGATCCGCATCCCCAAGGGGATCCGGCCCGGCCAACAGATCCGCCTCGCCGGCCAGGGAGGTCGGGGCTTCGGCGGCGCGGAGCCGGGCGATCTCTACCTGGAGGTGGGGTTCCGCGACCATCCTTTTTATCGCCTCATCGGCGCGGACATCTACCTCGACCTGCCGGTGGCGCCCTGGGAGGCGGCGCTCGGCGCGAACGTCCAGGTGCCGACCCCGTCCGGGTTCGTCGATCTCAGGATTCCGGCCGACTCGCAGCAGGGGCGAAAGCTGCGCCTCAAGGGGCGGGGCCTGGTCGGAAGAGCGTCCGGCAAGCAGGCCGCCGCACCGGCCGGCGATCTCTATGTGGTCCTGCTGGTGACCCTGCCGCCGGCCGACAGCGACGCCGCCAAGCAGTTGTATCGGCAGATGGAGACGCAACTCGGGTTCAATCCGCGGGCGGCGTCGGGAGGGTTCAAATCCCATGGATGACAACGACTCGTCGGTGGTGGTGGTCGAACTGATCGACGAACAGAAGACCTTCACGTTGGCCGAGCTATGCCGCTGCTTCGCGGTCGAAGCCGAGCACATCGAGTCCCTGGTGGAGCACGGGATCCTCGAACCGGTCGGCCGGCGCGGCCGCCACTGGTGCTTTTCCGCCGGCAGCCTGCGGCGCACGCGGATCACGCTGCATCTGCAGCGCGACCTCGGGGTCAACCTCGCCGGCGCCGCGCTGGCACTCGATCTGCTCGAACGCATCGAGGAGCTCGACGCCCGCGTGCGGGCGCTGCGCGGTGGAGCGCCGGGTGATATGTGATACCGGCGCCGTAGGGAAGTACAAGTTCCGCGACCGCATCACACGATCCAACCTCGCATCGGATCCCCCGGCAAAGCC
>NZ_BAAHXB010000183.1:0-6023 GCF_054657215.1 Endothiovibrio diazotrophicus | reverse complement strand
TTGGGTTGAGCGTAGCGAAGCCCAACAGGCGTTCACGAGAACGGCGGCGCGGAGAGTCCGGCGGCGGCGTGTCGGGCTTCGCTCCCGCTTTTGCACACGGATGTGTTTATTTGGCGAGAGGGCAGGAGCCCGCAGCCGCAACCCAATGGGTTCTTCCGGCAGCCGGTCAGGTTGCCAAGCCCGACAGATTAATAACCATAAATTGAACGACACATGATCAATAAATGATTATTAAAACGCCGGATACGGCGGTTCAACCGGTGGTCAAAAAGCGGGAAAAACCGTTTACGTTCCGACGAGTTAGATGGAATTCTCCAAGTTGGCCCGACGATTGATTGGGGAAAGCCGAACCCGACCCACCACGAGGACCCCGGCCATGACCATCCTGAAGACCCTGCTGCGCCGCCTGCTCACCCTGCTCTACCGGGTGGAGATCAAGGGACTGGAGCACTTCGACGACGCCGACGAGCGGCTGCTGATCGTCGCCAACCACACCTCCTTTCTCGACGCGTTGCTGCTGGTCGCCTTCCTTCCCGGCCAGCTCACCTTCGCGGTCAACACCTGGGTCGCCAAGTACCCGTTGTTCAAGCCCTTCCTCGCGCTGACCCGCATCTTCCCGATGGACCCCACCAACCCGCTGGCGTTGAAGGGGCTGGTCGGCTACCTCAAGGAGGGCCACCCGACGGTGATTTTCCCCGAGGGGCGGATCACCGTCACCGGCGCGCTGATGAAGATCTACGACGGCCCCGGCCTGGTGGCCGACAAGGCTGACGCGCAGGTGGTGCCGGTGCGCATCGACGGCGCCCAGTACACCCCCTTCTCCCGCCTGCGCGGCCGGGTGCGCCTGCGCTGGTTCCCGAAGATCACCCTCACCGTGCTCGCCCCCCGCTCGATCCGCCCGCCGGCCTCGGTGCAGGGGCGCGACCGCCGCCGCGCGGCGGGCCACCGGCTGGCCGAACTGATGACCGGGATGATGTTCGAGACCGCCAACACCGAACGCACCCTGTTCCAGGCCCTGGTCGATGCCCGCCGGGTCCACGGCGGCGAGCGCCCCGTGCTGGAGGACATCGAGCGTAAGCCCATGGGCTACGACCGGCTGATCACCGCCGCCTACGCCCTCGGCCGTCCGCTCACCCGCGGCACCGCCCCCGGCGAGCGGGTCGGCCTGCTGCTGCCCAACGCCACCGCCACGGTGGTCGCCTTCCTCGGCCTGCACGCCTACCGCCGGGTGCCGGCGATGCTCAACTTCACCGTCGGCAGCCAAGGCATGGCCAGCGCCGCGCGCACCGCCACCCTGCGCCGGGTGGTCACCTCGCGCCGCTTCGTCGCCGCCGCCAAGCTGGAGCCGGTGGTGGAGCGGCTGAGCGAAAGCGTGGAGTTGGTCTACCTGGAGGATCTGGCCGCGCGGATCGGTCTCAAAGCCAAACTGGGCGCCTGGCTGAAGAGCAAGGGCGCCGCCCTGCGCCGCCCCGCCGGCGATCCGAACGCCGCCGCGGTGGTGCTTTTCACCTCCGGCTCCGAGGGCGAACCGAAGGGGGTGGTGCTCTCCCACCGCAATCTGCTTTCCAACCGCGCCCAGCTCGGCGCGCGGGTCGACTTCAACGCCCAGGACGTGGTGCTCAACGCCCTGCCGATGTTCCACTCCTTCGGCCTCACCGCCGGCACCCTGCTGCCGCTGCTCTCCGGCATGAAGTGCTTCCTCTACCCCTCGCCGCTGCACTACCGGATCGTCCCCGAAATCGCCTACGACGTGAACGCCACCGTGCTCTTCGGCACCAACACCTTCCTCGCCGGCTACGGGCGCGCCGCCCATCCCTACGACTTCTACAGCGTGCGCTACGTCTTCACCGGCGCCGAGAAACTCCAGGAGCAGACCCGCACCCTGTGGGCGGAGAAGTTCGGCATCCGCCTGTTCGAGGGATACGGCGCCACCGAGACCGCGCCGGTACTCGCCGTCAACACCCCGATGGAGTATCGCCGCGGCAGCGTCGGCCGGCTGCTTCCCGGCATCGACCACGCCCTGGAGACGGTCCCCGGCATCGAGGAAGGCGGACGGCTCCACGTGCGCGGCGCCAACGTCATGCTCGGCTACCTGCTGGCCGCCAACCCCGGCGAGCTGGCGCCCCCGGCGAGCAGCCAGGGCGCCGGCTGGTACGACACTGGCGACATCGTCACCCTCGACGAGGAGGGCTACGTGCGCATCCAGGGGCGCGCCAAGCGCTTCGCCAAGATCGGCGGCGAGATGGTCTCGCTGGCCGCCGTCGAGGCGCTGGCCAGCGAGGTATGGGAAGGGGCGCTGGTCGCCGCGGTGCGCCTCCCCGATCCGGGCAAGGGAGAGCAATTGGTGCTGCTCACCGATGCCGAGGGCGCCGACCGCCCTGCCCTGCTCGCCGCCGCCAAGGCGCACGGGGTGAGCGAGCTCAACGTGCCGAAAAAGGTGCTCGGGGGGACCCGCATCCCGCTGCTCGGCACCGGCAAGATCGACCTGCCCGGCGCGCAGAAGCTGGCCGAGTCGCTGCTCGGCAAGGAGATGGCGGCATGAACGCGCCCGAAGTCCGCATCGACAACCCCCGCCGCGCCCTCGGCCTGCTCCTCGGCGCCCAGTTCCTCACCGCCTTCGCCGACAACGCGATCCTCTTCGCCGCCTTCGCCATGGTCATCGCGAGCGGCGTCGGCGAGTGGTACCAGCCGGCGTTGCAGGCCTCCTTCCTGCTCGCCTTCGTGCTCCTCGCGCCGTGGGTCGGCCCGTTCGCCGACCGCCGGCCGAAGCGCACGGTGCTCGCCGTCGGCAACGCGGTGAAGGCGGCCGGCGCCGGCCTGCTGCTGGCCGGCGTGGAACCGCTCGCCGCCTACGCCGTGGTCGGCATCGGCGCGGCGATCTACGGTCCGGCCAAGTACGGCATCCTGCCGGAGCTGGTGGAGCGCGAGCGGCTGGTCAAGGCCAACGGCTGGGTCGAGGGCTCGACCATCGTCGCCATCGTCCTCGGCGCGGTGATCGGCGCCCATCTGGCCGACCGCTCCATCGGCGGCGCCCTGGCGCTGATCGTCGTCGCCTACCTCGCCTCGCTGGCCGGCGCCCTGCTGCTGCCGGCGACCGCCGATCGCAACGACCACCGCGCCCCGGCGCTGCGCCAGTTCGGCCGCACCCTGAAGGACTTCCTGGCCACCCCACGGGCGCGCTTCTCGATGCTCGGCGCGGCGATCTTCTGGGCCGCCTCGGTGGTGCTGCGGGTGATGCTGGTAGCGTGGGCCCCGGCGGTACTGCTCACCGCCAACACCGCCGACGTGGCCAACCTCACCGTCTACATCGCCGCCGGCATCGCGCTGGGCTCGCTGGTGGTGCCACGACTGATCCCGATCGAACGGCTACGCCGGGCGCGCATGGCGGGTTACCTGATGGGTGCCCTGATCCTGCTCCTCGGCGCCACCAATGACACCGCCGTCGCCAACGGCCTGCTCTTCGCCATCGGCCTGGCCGGCGGCCTCTTCGTCGTGCCGATCAACGCCGCCTTGCAGGAGATCGGCCACCGCTCGGTGGGCGCCGGCAACGCGGTGGCCGCGCAGAACTTCTTCGAGAACCTGGCGATGCTCACCGCCACCGGCCTCTACACCCTGGCCCTGGCCGAAGGACTCGACCCGGTACTCGGCCTCACCCTGCTCGGCACCCTGGTGGTGGTCGCCACCGCCCTGGTCTCGTGGCGCCTGCCGCCGGAAGAACAAGCCACCGCCTCGACCGGGACGGAAGCGACCGAAGGCTGACCACCGCCGCCCGAGACGCAACGGTGCCCATCATCACCCAAACGGACACGTCCACTTTTTCTCCTCCTCAGGTCCGGAACTGCCCCACCAGCTCCCGCAACCCGTCGGCCAGCTCGGTGAGGTGCGCCCCGGACTCGGCGGTCCCGTGGGCCGTGGCGACGTTGCGCTCGCTCACCCGGCGGATGCCGTCGACCCCCTCGCTCACTGCCCGTGCCCCCGCCCGCTGGCGCCCGGTAGCCTCGACGATGTGGTCGTTGAGCTGGTTGATGATGCGCGTCGCCTCGGTGATCTTCTCCAGGGAGCCGCCGGCCTCCGCCGCCTGCTCAACCCCGACGCGGGCCTGCCCGCGCCCCTCCTCCATCACCGCCACCGCCTCGCGCACGCCTCCCTGCAACCGTTCGATCATGCCGTGGATCTCCTCGGTGGAACGCTGGGTGCGGGAGGCGAGGGTGCGCACCTCGTCGGCCACCACCGCGAAACCGCGTCCCTGGTCGCCGGCCCGCGCCGCCTCGATGGCGGCGTTCAGCGCCAGCAGGTTGGTCTGCTCGGCGATGCCGCGGATCACATCGAGCACGCTGCCGATGTTGTCGCTCTCCCCCTCCAGTTGCTGCAGGGTCGTCGCCGCCGCCTCCACCCGTTCGGCCAGCCGCTCGATCACCGCCACGGTACGCCCGACCACCTCCTGGCCGTTCTCCGCCTCCTCGCGCGAGCGGGTGGCGGCATCGGCCGCCTCGCCGGAGTAGCGGGCCACCTCGTCCACCACCCCGTTCAACTCGCCCACCGAGGCGGCCACCCGATCGATCTCCCGGCGCTGCTCGGCGACGCTGTGGTCGGTCTGGTCGGTGGTGGAGGCGAGCCTCTCCGCGGCGGCGCCGAGCTGGACGGTGGCATCGGCCACCCGGCTGACGGTGGCGCGCAGCTTCTCGGCGAAGGCGTTGAAGGCGCCGGCCAGCTCGGACACCTCGTCGTGGCCCACCACCCGCAACCGCCGGGTGAGGTCCCCCTCCCCCTCGGAGATGTCGCGCATGGCGCGGATCGCCCCGCGCACGGGGCGGACGATGCCGAGACCGATCACCGTCGCCACCGCCCCGCCGAGCAGCACCCCGACCACCATCAACGACAGCACCAGGGTGCGGGTACCGCTCACCTGCCCCATCAGTTCACCGCCGGTGCGGTCGGTCTCCCGGCGCAGACGCTCCACCAGCGTACCCACCTCCTGGCGCACCGCCTTCACCACCGGCGTCACCTCGTTGCGCACAAAGAAGGCGTCCATCTGCCCCTGCTCGCCGCCGTGGATCGCCATCATCCGGCGCATCGCCTCGCCGTATTTCTCGTAGCGCGGGAGGACCTCGGCCATCGCCTCCTCCTCCTCCATGGTGAACAGGTCGCTCATCGCCGCCAGCTCCTTGAGCTGGCGGCCGGTGTCGTCGTAGAACGCCAGAGCGTTGCTCCGCGCCGCCTCAGTGCGGTAGGCCAGGTAGCCGCGCATCTCCAGCAGCACGCTGCTCCACACCAGGCGCAGTTGCCAGATCCGGTCGAGCAGCTCGCGGCGCTCGTCGTCCGCCTCCTCCTGCATCTCGGAGGCGACCATCTGCCCGAGATAGCCGCGGATCGCCATGTTGAGGGGATTGAGGACGTCGTTGGCGATGGCCATGGCGGGGAGACGGGCGGTGAGATCTCCCACCAGCGTCTCACTGCGCGCGCGGTAGGCCTCCAGCGGCTTCGCCCCGGCGGCGATCCGCTCCACCCTCTTCGCCAGCTCGCCGTCATCGGCAATGCGCGGAAAGGCGCGCAGCCGCCCCAGCGCCCGGTCGATCTCGCCGAGCGCCTGCTCATACGCATCACGGTGGCCCTGCTCGCCGCTCAGCAGGTAGAAGCCGAGGGCCGACGCGGCGCGGTTGACCGCCGCGTCCACCGCCTCCGCCTCCAGCACCACCGGCTGGATCTCCTCCACCACCCGGGCGACCCGCTCGCCGGTGCGGTCGAGACTGCGCACCGCCGTGCCGGCCACCCCGACCAGGATCGACAGCACCAGGGCGAAGCCGCCCCACAGCTTGCTCTTGATGGAAAAACGGGAAAGAAGCGTAAGCATATCCACACCATCAACGTAAGAAATCGACGTGGTTCCGCGTAGGAAAAACACCAGTTGATAAAATAATAACCGCCGATCTACCTTTGCATAACCTGGGTATGTACCTAGATCTGCCCTTTGCCCACAAATCGGCCATCAGTGAGTCGCTGGGCGGTCAGCCGCAAGGCGCGCC
>NZ_BAAHXB010000182.1:0-6206 GCF_054657215.1 Endothiovibrio diazotrophicus | reverse complement strand
GGCCGCGATGGCGCCGGTTCCGTATATCCCCCGCCTGTCACGGAAAGGCCGTGCCTCGAACCATCGCGGCCTAAGGGCCGCTCCTACGGGAAAGGGCGTGCCTCCTTGGCGAAGCCGAGCTGAGCAGCGTCAGATCGAAGTACTGCCGCGAACGGCCACCACCACCGCGGTTCCCGGCACGCCCCGCCGTCAGCGCAAGGTCACTTCGAAACGCTTGCGCTGCGGAGCGAGCAGGAAGCGGTGGTGCTCCACCTCGACGCTCACCGTCTCCCCCGGCCGGCGGTCGAACATCCGCGATTTGAGCTCGCCGAGGTTGCCCACCGCGCCGTCGGCGATGGCGACGATGCGGTCCCCCTCGCGCATCCCGGCGGCCTGCGCCGCGCTCTGCGGCGAGAAGGCCTTGGCGTAGACCCCGTCGGGGCGCTCGTCGAGGAACACCCCGAGCATCCCCGCCGCCGGCAGCGGCACCGGCTGCGGGTAGAGCACGAAGTCGGCCGCCTCCGCCTCGCTCGGCAGCAGGTCGCAGGCGACCACCGCCGCCGGGAACCCGCCGCGCCGCGCCACCAGGTCGGGGATCGCCCCGCGGTAGGCGATGTGGCCGACCCCGGCGAGCACCACCATGCGCCGTCCGGGGTGCGCCGACAGGTAGTCGGCGACCCGCGCCGCCATCCCCTCGTCCCACACCCGCTGGGCGTCGACGAAGAAGTCGAAGTTGCGCTGCTCGGCGCCGGGGTGCTGCTCGAAGATCCCGCGCAGGCGGGTCCGATAGACGTCGTCCGCCGCCCCCATCTCCGCCGGCAGCTGCGCCCGCTCCGCCGCATCGAGCCCGGCCAGCCCCACCCCGGCCACCTTGCGGCTCAGCTCCGCCGGCACGTTGAGCGCCACCAGCGGGAGGGCGTGGTCGCGCGCGTAGTGCAGGATCGGCCGGTAGAGGCGGTAGTCGAAGCGCCAGCGGGTGAAGTACTCGGTGCGCTCGAGCATCGTCCCCCTCGTCGATGCGGCCGGCGACGAAGTCGTCCAGCGCCCCCTGGTAGGGCTGCTGGAACTGCTCGAAGCCGATCGCCAGATCGGGCGACTGGCGGTACATCCCCTGGATCACCTCCAGCTGCGCCAGGTGGTGGCCGTACTGATCGTGACTCTCGCCGACGTAGACCACCCGCCGGTCGGCGAGCCGCGGGAGGAGCGCGTCGAGGCCGCCGAGGGCCGCCGGTTCGACCACCTTGCAGCAGTCGGCGAGGGCGGCGCCCGCGGGGAGCAGGGCCGCCAGGAGGAGCAGGATACGCAGCATGGGATTCAACCTTCGGAACAGAGGGGTCGTATGGCGGTCACTAAAGGGATGCGGAAAAGACACATTACCCCAAACTCACTTGTCTCGCGGCCCGTCTTCGGCGTTGCGGCAAGGGTTACATAGCCCTGCTATGCGCCCCTTTCCGCGCCTTGAAGACGAACCGCGATCCGGCGCGATTTTGGGATAATGTATCTCTTCCGCATCCCTAATACAGACTCCCCCGCCATCCGACAGGTTCCGCCGTGCGCCCGCTACTGCTGCTACTCACCCTCCTCCTCCCACTGGCCGCCCCCGCCGCCGAGCCGCTCCACCATCGGTTGGAGGTGACCCTGCGACCGGCCGACGGCACCCTCGAGGCGGTCGATACCATCACCCTCCCCGCCGGCACGGCGGCGGAGTTCCTGCTCCACCGTGGCCTCGAACCCCATCTGGAGGGAGCCGGCCGGCTGCGCCGGCTCGGCGAGGTGGAGGGGGCGGTACCGCTGGAGCGGTTCCGCGTCGAGGGCACCGGCCAACGCTTCACCCTGCGCTACGGCGGGACCATCAACCACCCGCTGGAGGCGTGGAGCGGCAAGCGCGGCAAGGTGGAGCGCGCCACCCCGGCGGAGATCGCACCGACGGGGGTCTTCCTCAGCGGGGCCGGCGGCTGGTACCCGCGCTTCGGTGACCGGCTGCTCGCCTTCGAGCTGACCGTCCACCTGCCCGACGGCTGGCACTCGGTGAGCCAGGGGGCGGAGACCGAGGCCGACCACTGGAGCGAGGCGCAGCCCCAGGACGACCTCTACCTCCTCGCCTACCCCTACCACCTCTACCGCGCCGCGGGCCCCCACGGCGAGGCGCGGGTCTACCTGCGCGAGGCCGACGAGGCGCTGGCCGAGCGCTATCTGGAGGCCACCCGCGAATATCTCGATCTCTACAGCAACCTGATCGGCCCCTACCCCTACGCCAAGTTCGCCCTGGTGGAGAACCGCTGGGAGAGCGGCTACGGCATGCCCTCGTTCACCCTGCTCGGTCCGCGGGTGCTGCGCCTGCCGTTCATCCTGCGCAGCGCCTACCCCCACGAGATCCTCCACAACTGGTGGGGCAACGGGGTCTTCGTCGATTACCGCGAGGGCAACTGGTCGGAGGGGCTCACCGCCTATCTGGCCGATCATCTGATGCAGGAGCGCGCCGGACATGGCGCCGCCTACCGCCGCGAGCAGTTGCAGCGCTACGCCGAGTACGTGAAGCGCGGTGAGGACCGGCCGCTGAGCGAATTCCGCGCGCGCCACGGCGAGGCGAGCCAGGCGCTGGGCTACGGCAAGTCGGCGATGTTCTTCCACATGCTGCGCCGCCGGCTGGGCGACGCCTCCTTCCTCGCCGGCCTGCGCCGCTTCTACGCGGAAAACCGCTTCCGGCGCGCCGCCTTCGACGACCTGCGGCGCGCCTTCGAGGCGGCGAGCGGCGAAGACCTCGGCGCCTTCTTCAAACAGTGGCTGGAGCGCCCCGGCGCCCCCGAGTTGACCCTCGGCGAGGCACGGGCCGACGGCGACGCGCTGGAGATCACCCTGCACCAGAAGCAGCCGGGCGCCGCCTATCGCCTGGAGGTGCCGATCGCCCTGCGCCTGGCCGGCCGCGACGCCCCCTGGCGCACCCGCCTGACCATGACCGAGGCGACCCAGCGCTGGCGCCTGGAACTCCCCGCCAAGCCGTTGCGCCTGGAGGTGGACCCGGAATTCGACCTCTTCCGCCGCCTGCTCCCCGGCGAGCGGCCGGCGGCCCTGGCCCAGCTGTTCGGCGCCGAGCGACTGCTGCTGGTCTACCCGGCGGCGGGGGCATCGAGTGACGGCTACCGCCGGTTGGCCAAAAGCTGGGCGGCGGGCGATCCGGCGGTGGAGGTGACGAGCGATGCGACCCTGGAGCGGCTGCCGGAGGGACGGGCGGTGTGGCTGATGGGGTGGGAGAACCGTTTTCTGGAGCGGATCAAACGCCGGTTGGGCGAGCGGGTGGAGTGGCTGGATGACGGGCTGGTGCTCGATGGCGAACGGCTCACCGGCGGCGACTGGAGCGTCGTCCTGGCCACCCCGGCCATCGGCTGGCTCGCCACCCGCCGCACCGAGGCGTTGCCGGGGCTCGCCCGCAAGCTGCCCCATTACGGCAAGTACGGCTACCTCGCCTTCAGCGGCGACGCCCCGACGATCCACATCAAGGGAGAATGGCCGGTCCTTCACTCGCCGCTGAGCCGTGTCCTCGGCCCCGGCGGAGAAGTGCCGGTCTCCGCCGAAAGCAGCCGTTTTGGAATGTCATCCCGCGAGCGGATATCGAGTTGGATGGCGGGAGCGACCTCGCCCTCGATCCAGCCCCGCGAGGAGTTGCTTGGCCACCGAACAGTCACCATTACGGCGGAATGCACTTCGTCCTGCTCATCGTCGCCGGCATCGCCGTCGCCGGCGGCGTCACCATGGGACTGTGGAACTGGCTGACCCCGACGCTGTTCGGCTGGCCGAGCATCAGCTACCTCCAGGCGTTGGGGCTATTGGTGCTGACCCGCCTGCTGTTCGGCGGCCTGCGCCACCACGGCTTCGGCCACCACTGCCGCCTCCCCGTGGAATCGATGAGCGAGGAGGAGCGCGCGCAGCTGCGCGAACGGCTGCACCGCTGCGGCTTCGGTCGCCGCTGGCTCAAATGCCGTAATGGGGAGGCGAAGGACGACGAACCCAAGGCTGAGTCATAGAGAGACGGCGGAGCGGCGGCGGCAGGGCGATTGATCTACGGGCCGTGGGTGGTCAGCGCCTCCTCGCCCTCACCGTTCACAATCTGAGCAGCCGCCTCGAAAATCGTCCGCAGGGTCCGCTCGACGCGCGGCTGAACCGGGCGTTTTCTCATTGAATCAGATACTTGAATGCCATCTTCGGCCATCGGACGGGACGCTCCAAAAACGAGTACAAGCGGGAACCGGTGCCGGCTATCTTACCGTCGTAGCGACTACCGGCAATTCGCAAGGAGTGGAGACATGGCGCAGCGCATCCCCGTTCGTCACCCCCGGATCGACCTTTCTCAGGGATTCGCCCCGCACTGGCTCGGTGACGACGCCTTTCGCAGCCAGCTCTTCAACGCCTTCTCGATGAGCTTCCCCATCGGCGAGAAATACTTCATCGACACCGTGCGCGAGGCGCTGCCGAGCATCGAGGATGCCCGCCTGCGGGAGGACATTCGCGGCTTCTGCGGCCAGGAGGCCGTCCACAGCGCGCTGCACCGCCAGTTCAACGCCGTGCTGGAGAAACAGGGGCTGCGCAACATCATCGAACGGCTGGCCGGCTGGCGGATTCGGCGCAGCGAGCGGTTCACCCTGCACAGCCGGCTGGCCATCGTCATGGCCTACGAACACTTCACCGCGGTGTTCGGTGACGCCCTGCTGCGCGATATCGGCTGGCTCTCCGGCGCCCGCCCCCCCATGCGCTTGCTCTGGACATGGCACGCGCTGGAGGAGAGCGAGCACAAGGCGGTCGCCTTCGATACCTACCTCGCGCTGGGCGGCGGTTATCCCCGACGGGTCGGCTGGTTTCTCTACGTCAGCCTCGTGATGGGAATCGACACGGCAGTGCAAACGCTGCTCAACCTGCACCACAGCCACCGGCTGTTTCGCTGGAACACCTGGCGCAGCGCCACGACCTTCCTCTTCGGTCGTCGCGGCGCGCTCCTCCACACCCTGCCCCATTGGCTGGCCTACCTGAAACCGGGTTTCCATCCCCGGCAAAACGATACCGACGCACTGGTCCGGGATTGGCTCGAACGCAATGCCGAGGCCTTCCGTTGATCGGGTACGGCGCGGGCAGCGCAAAGGGGCGCCCAAATCGATGGGAAAAGAGATGCGCACCGAGGCGGAAACCGCGTTGACCAGCAGCGCAGTGAAGGATGCAAGGAAGCACCCCCTACGACCGTCCCAGGACGGGAATCCCTCTACGCCCTTCCCAAGCGACCAGGTTCTCCTGGCGCACAAATACTCGCCCCCCCTACGCCCGGCGAACTGCACCTCCCCTTCGGCAGCGCCGGCTGCGTCGCCCTGTTCGAGATCGAAGACCACACCACCGCCACCCTCCTCACCGCCCCCCCGCGGGAAAACGATTACCATTAGCACGGCCCCCCTGTAGGAGCGGCCCTTAGGCCGCGATCGGTACGAAGTGCGGCGCTCCCGATCCAACCGACGGCAGAAACGGAAACAGCGCCATCGCGGCCTCGGGGCCGCTCCTACCGGCAACAGCAGCAGAATTGCGACAGTACAGCCCCCGCGACCGGGAGATGGAGCCGCTGCCCCTGGTGGGCGGCGAGCCCGCCTTCCTGGAGGAGGTGTTCGAGGCGCTCTACAGCAACCAGCCGGTGATGCTGCTGGCCCAGGCGGGACGGGACAGGACGGCGATGCACCGGGCGATCCTGGAGGAGGCGCGGGCGCGCATCGGCGACGACTCGGTACGCCATCTGGTCCCCCTGGGGCAGGCCAACGTCGACGAGGCGGACTACTTCACCTACCTCGCCCGCCAGCTCGACGTGCGCGAACCAATCGCCTCGGCCACCGCCTTCGAGTTCCTGCTCGACGACCGGCTCGCCGGCGGCGAACCGCTGTTCCTGCTGCTCACCCGCCTGGAGGACGGCAACGACCGCCACCGCACCGACCTCGCCCGCATCCTGCGCAACCTGAGCGAGCGCCGCGCCGGCCAGATCCATTTGACCTTCTGCGGCTCGGAGCAGCTGATGGCCCTGCGCTACGCAGGGGGCGACCTGAGCCCGCTCAACACCGCCGAACAGCGATTCTGGCCGGAGCCGACGGTGAGAGAGGTACAGGCCCAATTTCGCGGAAATGCGTCACTGGAAGCAAGCTACCGGGTGCCCCTATTCGTCGAAACGATCCAGGCGCAGGAACCACAGCGGCTATTCGCGCAGG
>NZ_BAAHXB010000181.1:0-6217 GCF_054657215.1 Endothiovibrio diazotrophicus | reverse complement strand
GGCGCCCTGCGGGTGAGTCGCTGGGCGGCCATCCGCCGCGTCCCCCACATGGATGTGGGGGAGGGGCGAGAGCAGGACGCGGGAAGCCTTGCGCCCTCTTGAGGCAGGGCGGCTGCCCCGGCGAGGGCGCGCCTTGCGGCTGACCGCCCAGCGACTCACTGATGGCCGATTTGTGGGTAAGAGGCAGGGGTAGCCTGGATGGAGGGCTTCCGGAATCCAGGTTTTCCCACGAACGGTACCGTCGCCCCGGATTCCGCTACGCTCCATCCAGACTACCGTTTCCCACCCACCTCCCCGGCCGGGCCGCTCGCGCTACCGTTCACGGATTTCGAGAAAGCCACGGACGATCTTCAGCCCGTCCTCGCCCGAGGTCTCCGCCTGGTAGTCAATGAAGTATCGACAGGTTCAGCGAGCCGCTACCAGGATTTGTAAGGCAGGAACTTGCCGTTCAGGGTCACCACCACGCGGTCCCCGGCCGGGTTCTCCTCCTTGTCGATCTTCATGGTGAAGTCGATGGCGCTCATGATGCCGTCGCCGAACTTCTCGTGGATCAGCTCCTTGATGGTCTCGCCGTAGACGCCGACGATCTCGTACCAGCGGTAGATGACCGGGTCGGTGGGCACCATCTGGTCCCACTTCTTGTTCGGGAACTCCTGCAGCGCGGCGGAGAGCTCGGCGCCGAGGCCGAGGAACTCCGCCAACGGGTCGGCATTCGCCTTCTCCAGATGGTTCATGCCCAGGCACGCCGAGACCACGTATTCGGGGGCCAGGCCGGCGGCCGCGGCGATCGCCTCCCAGGTCGCCCCCTTGGACTTCTTCGCTTCGAGGATCGCATCGCGCATTTCGGACTTGTTCATGGTTGGTACCTTCAAGGTGTTGGTCTACACGGGTCCCCACGAGCGGGGGTCACGGGACCAAAGCACGCCTCGTGCCATTCAACATAATCCTATGTTTTGATTTTAATTCCTTCTCAGAAAGGGCGAATTGTCCGTATTGGCAGCGAGAGATCGGGCGGTTTGTCAGACAAAGTCGACAATGTTGACCAATAAACTTAGGCATACCCAAATCAACATACTAACCAACTGAAATAAAAAGATAAAAAAGGATGGCATGCTACCTGCTAAACCTTTCGTCAAACCGACAGCGTGACGAAAGGGTCCGACATGGCAGCCAACATCAGCATCGACTACATCACCCACACCTTCAGGGGGCAGGCGGCGCCGACCCTGAAGGAGATCGAACTCAACATCGCCCCGGGCCAGAAGATCGCCCTGATCGGGCGCAGCGGGTGCGGCAAGTCCACCCTGCTGCACATGATCGCCGGCCTCCTGATGCCCTCCGAGGGGTGCGTGCGCATCCACGGCCATCAGGTCGCCAAGCCGAGCGCCAAGTGGAACATGATGTTCCAGAAGCCCTCCCTCTACCCGTGGATGAACGTGCGCCAGAACGCCGAGCTGGGATTGATCCTGGCCGGCGCCAGGGACCCGGAGAAGATCAACCGCCTGCTCGACCTGGTCGGCCTCGGCGACAAGGCCGAGGCCAGCGTGCAGAGCCTCTCCGGCGGCCAGCAGCAGCGCGTGGCGCTGGCCCGCTCGCTGGCCACCTCGCCCGAGGTGCTGCTGCTCGACGAGCCCTTCTCCGCCCTCGACGCCTTCACCCGCGCATCCCTGCAGGACGAGGTGACGCGCATCGCCGAGCGCGAGAACCTCACCCTGGTGCTGGTCACCCACGACATCGACGAGGCGGTGGCGATGGCCGACCGGGTGCTGATCATGTCGGCCAACCCCGGGCGCATCGTCGGCGAGATGGCGGTCGATCTCCCCTACCCCCGGGACCGCTCCGCCGCCGCCTACACCCGCACGCGCCACGCGCTGATGACCCGCTTCGAATCACTGGTCGGCGGCCACGAGACGGCCACCGACGCCCCCACGGAAAGCCACCAGGAACGGGAATCCGCCAAGGCGGCCTGACAGCCCCGCCGCCGGTTCCGCCCCCCCTCCCCCCTTTAGAGGACCTCCCTTCATGAGCAACTCCGAACACGACGATCTCGACTACCTGGCCCGCCACGAGATGAGCCGCCGCGACTTCATGCTGGACATGCTGGCGATGGGCGGCCTGGCCGCCTCGATGAGCCTGCCCGGCCTCGGCATGGCCGCCACCGCGGTACCCGACGACGAGGTGGTGCGCATCGGCTACCTGCCGATCACCGACGCCACCGCGCTGCTGGTCGCCCACGCCATGGGCTTCTTCGAGGAGGAGGGGCTGAAGGCGGAGAAGCCGACCCTGATCCGCGGCTGGTCGCCGCTGGTCGAGGGCTTCGCCGCCGGCAAGTTCAACCTGGTCCACCTGCTCAAGCCGATCCCGGTGTGGATGCGCTACAACAACCAGTTCCCGGTCAAGATCATGTCCTGGGCGCACATCAACGGCTCCGCGCTGGTCGTCGGCAAACACACCGGCGCCGAGGAGTTCAAGGACCTCGGCGGGATGCAGGTCGCCGTCCCCTACTGGTACTCGATGCACAACATCGTGCTGCAGATGGGGCTGCGCAGCGCCGGGCTGAAGCCGGTGATCCGCGACCAGAGCGCGCCGCTGGCCAAGGACGAGGTGAACCTGATGATCATGCCGCCGCCGGACATGCCGCCGGCGCTGGCGGCGAAGAAGATCGACGCCTTCATCGTCGCCGAACCGTTCAACGCCTTCGGCGAGCTGAAGGCCGGCGGCAAGATGCTGCGCTTCACCGGCGACATGTGGAAGAACCACCCCTGCTGCGTGGTGTGCATGAACGAACAGACCGTGGCGGCCAAGCCGGAGTGGACCCAGAAGGTGATGAACGCCATCGTCCGCGCCGAGATCTACGCCCAGCAGCACAAGGAGGAGGTGGCGATGATGATGTCCAAGGACGGCAAGCGCTACCTGCCGATGCCGGGCAAGGCGGTGGTGCGCGCGATGACCTACTACGACGAGGCCGACTACGCCAAGCCCCACGCCATCCGCAATCAAGCGGAGTTCGGCAACGGCCGCATCGACTTCTCGCCCTACCCCTACCCGTCGGCCACCAAAAAGATCATCGAATCGATGAACCAGACCCTGGTGGCCGGCGAGAACACCTTCCTCGAAGGGCTCGACCCCGAATTCGTCGCCAACGACCTGGTCGACTACCAGCACGTCAAGGCGGCGATGGAGAAGTACAAGGGGTGGGAGACGGCGCCCGGCGTCGACCCCGCCAACCCCTACGAGCGCGAAGAGGTGATCAAGATATGAACGGCGCGGCACGCACGATTTCCGTCGACGACGCGGGCCCCGGGGAGAGCGCCATCGACTGGGGCGGCATCGGGCGCTGGCTGCTCTCCCGCGTCGGCTATCCGGCGGGCGGCATCGCCGGCCTGCTCCTCGCCTGGTGGCTGGGCGGCTGGCTAATCGCCAACAACCCCGACACCGCCTCGTTCGCCGACTTCGCGCCGGCACCGGCCTTCGAGCGGCTGACGGAGCTGGTGGGCAACGGCTACGTCTGGAAGGCCTCGCTGCCGAGCCTGGAGCGGATCGGCCTCGGCCTGCTGTGGGCAACCCTCGCCGGCGTGCCGCTGGGGGTGGCGATCGGGCTGTATGCCGGCCTGCGCGAACTGACCCACGTCCCCTTCCAGTTCCTGCGCATGATCTCGCCGCTGGCCTGGATGCCGGTGGCGGTGCTCGCCTTCGCCACCTGGGACGGCGCGATCGTCTTCCTGATCGCGGTGGCGGCGATCTGGCCGATCCTCTTCTCCACCGCCCAGGGGGTGCGCCGGATCGACCCGCTGTGGTTCAAGGCGGCGAAGAACCTGGGCGCCGGCGGCTTCCAGATGCTGCGCCGGATCATCCTGCCGGCGATCGGCCAGGACATCTTCGCCGGCATCCGCCTGGCGGTGGGCGTCGCCTGGATCGTGCTGGTGCCGGCGGAGTACCTCGGGGTGACCAGCGGGCTCGGCTACGCCATCAACGACGCCCGCGACACCCTCGAATACGACACCCTGGCGGCGATGGTGGTGGTGATCGGGGTGATCGGCTTCGTCCTCGACGCGGTCTGCGTCAGCCTGATCCGCCGCTTCAGCTGGCATCACGGATAACGACGCCCCCCGTAGGTCGGCGCTACCGCGCCGACGCGAACGGAGGCAGCGGCCTCACCGCCGCGATAACCGCTCCGAATGGCCTGTCCCCTTCGGAAAACCCGGAAGATGATGATGGAGCGGTGCCCCCCTCCCCCCTCCTGTAGGAGCGGCCCCTAGGCCGCGATGATTCGAAGCACCGCCCTTGCACTTTGACTAGCGGCGGCGGGCAACGGAAAGGCCATCATCGCGGCCTAAGGGCCGCTCCTACAGGCGAACCGGCACCCCGACTCCCTTGAAAACATTACGGTTTTGCGAGCTGGCGCAAAACCGCCGCTCGGTGACGAAGTCGCTTGCAATCATCGGACAAACATCTCTAATGGACCCCCGTAAAGACAATTCCGAGGTTTGCTTGATGGTCAAGCGGTCACTCGCCACCACTCCGGAGTCGGAGCTACTGGTGCTGCAGGAGGCGGCCAAACTCATCACCCGATCCACCAACCCCGAGCCGGCGATCCAGGGGATCCTGCGCCTGCTCTCCCAACTGCTCGGCCTGAACCGCGGCCGGGTGCTGCTCCCCTGCCCCGAGGACGGCACCCTGAAGATCACCCACGCCTACGGCCTGACCGCCGAGGAGCGCGACCGCGGCCACTACTTCATCGGCGAGGGGATCACCGGCAAGGTGTTCCAATCGGGCCGCGTCGCCCTGATCCAGAACATCGACGAAGAGCCCGAATACCTCGCCCGCGCGGTCGACCGCACCACCCTCCCTGAAGAGGCGGTGGCCTTCATCGCGGTGCCGATCATCACCGACGACTACCCGGTGGGGGTGCTGGCGGTGCACCGCCTGCGCAACCGCACGCGCCCGTTCCAGCGCGACGTCGCCCTGCTCCAGGTGGTGGCGACGCTGGTCGGCCAGGTGCTGCGGGTCAAGGACCTGGTCGCCGAGACCACCCGCGACCTGCTGTCGGAAAACCTGATGCTGAAAAGCACCCTGGAGAGCAAGGCGGTGCACTACGGCATCATCGGCCGCAGCGCGGTACTGCAGCAGGCGATCCACCAGGCGCTACAGGTGGCGAAGACCGCCACCACCGTGCTGCTGCTCGGCGAATCGGGCACCGGCAAGGAGCGCTTCGCGCGCATGCAGCACCTCGCCAGCGACCGCGCCGAGGGGCCGTTCGTCAGTATCAACTGCGCGGCGATCCCGTCGAGCCTGATCGAGTCCGAACTGTTCGGCCACGAAAAGGGGGCGTTCACCGGCGCCACCGCGATGAAGCGCGGCAAGGTGGAGATCGCCTCCGGCGGCACCCTGTTCCTCGACGAGATCGGCGACCTCGACCTCGACCTCCAGGCCAAGCTGCTGCGACTGCTGGAGCAGAAGGTGGTGCAGCGGGTCGGCAGCAACAAGGACCTCCCGGTGGACGTGCGGATCGTCGCCGCCACCCACAAGAACCTGCAAGAGGCGGTCAACGAAAACCGCTTCCGCCTCGACCTGTTCTACCGGCTCAACGTCTTCCCGATCCGCCTGCCGCCGCTGCGCAGCCGCCAGGGCGACGTACCGATCCTCGCCCACCACTTCCTCAACAGTGCCAACCAGGAGTTCGAGCGCCGGCTCGCCTTCGGCGCCGGCGCCATCGAGACCCTCGACGGCTACCCCTGGCCGGGCAACATCCGCCAGTTGGAGAACCTGATCAAGCGAGCGGTGCTGCTCAGCAACGAACAGACCATCTCCCGCGAACTGATCAAACGGATCCTCGCCGACGAAGAGGGAATCGCCTCACCGGACGCCACCCAGGGCCACTTCGTCCGCGAGCCCCACCCCAGCCCCGACACGCCCACCCCGATCCGGCCGCTACGCTCCACCGACCACCTCCGCCCCTACGCCCGGGTGCAGGCCGACGAGGCCGAACAGATCGAGGAGGCGATCCGCCACTGCATGGGCAACAAGACCCGCGCCGCCTACAGCCTGGGGATGACGCCGCGGCAGTTGCGCTATCGGATCAAGAAGTTGGGGTTGAGCGTTTGATTCCGGCGCCGGTGCCACAGTGGCGCGGCGTCGTTTTGACCATGAAGGGCATGAAGGAAGAACATGAAGGGGCGATTTCATTGTCGGTGCGGCACCTAAGGGCCCGCGAAAA
>NZ_BAAHXB010000180.1:0-6291 GCF_054657215.1 Endothiovibrio diazotrophicus | reverse complement strand
CCATCAACCCGCGCCCACACAGCGCCCCAACAGGAAGCGCGGGAGCCCCTCCAGCGGGACACTCTGCTCGGCCGCGCCGAGGGCGGCGGCGCTGTCCGGCATCCCCGCGACCACGCAGCTCTCCGCCTGCTGGACGAAGCAGGCGCCTCCCGCCTGGCGCAGGGCGAGCAACCCGCGGAAACAATAGGGTCAGGTCTTTCTCTTTGCCTTCTCTGCTCGATTGACAATGCGGCTGATATAAATCTCCTCGCGCCCATTTCCTCGAGAGGTTACATGGTAAAGGGCGCCTGCGAATTCAATTCAATTCAATTCGTAGTGGTCTGACCATGAGGCCACACTACCTGGAATCGCATTGATAGGCAATAAGAAAGACCTGACCCCAGAGCGCTTTTGCACAACGCGCGGCTGATCCAGCGCTTCCGGACCATCGAAGCGTTCGACAAGGAGGAGCGGGAACTGGTGATTCAGTTGCTCGACGCGATGATCGCCAAGCACAACATGGCTTCCACCCTCAAGGCGATGGAGGGATAGGCGGGAAGTGAGATAGGGATTTCATTGCAGAGACAAGCGCCCGGCCGGGGAGATTAGGCCCTCCCCGGACAGGCTGACCACAACCCAACTGAAGAGGAGTTGCGTCATGGCTGATGACGATTCTACGGGCAACGTGCGCCCGGTGAGAAATCCCCTGGAGCGCCGGCTCACCGTCGGCACGTTGTTCTACGAGAATCCGCCGCGGCGGGCCGATCCGCCGGGGGCGCACGGGCGGAGGCGGCGGGTGCCGTGGTTGCAGCTGAAGGGGCAGTGGCTCGCCGCCGCCGGCTTCGAGGCGCGCACGGCGGTGAAGGTGCGGGTCATGCGCGGGTGTCTGGTGGTGACGGTGGCGGAGGAGGATTGAGGCGCAACACAAAGCCCCGCCCGGTCGGTGATCGGGCGGGGCTTTTTGTGTTCTGATAGCGAGCTCTTTATTTTGACTTCGAACCTTTCCATACAGAAATTTTGATTTGCATTTCAAGTGAGACGATAAATACAAGCGAAACCAATAACCCAACGAGACAATTCGGCGTGAACACAATCAATATATTATGGACTTTCAGCATATATAGCCACGCGCCAAGCCCGTGGCTCACGACGTGAATTAGATGATACGTTATATAGCAAGAAATATAAAATATCGAAATGGATGTGGCGTATCTAACATGGGTGCGGCACTGAGAGATATTTATGACCAAGCAATAAAGTACAGTCTGAGAAAAAAATAACACCTGAGAGATGACGTAGTCATCATGAAAGATATGTTTGATATACCCGCCGAAGAACAGGGTGCTCGCCAAATAAGATATTACAACGGACACAACTATTGACATCCATGTCACCTAATGTTCCTCAGCTGCCGATTCAAACCTGCGGGCGTGCTAAATACAGTTGTTGAAATATTGCTGAAAGGCCCTACTCCACTGATCGCATTTTGGAAATCCGTCGCACAAAATCCTCCTGCGCCAGTTCTTGAATTAATCAATCTTGAGTCGATTTGCGCCTCTTGTGCCGGGGTTGTGTCAAACACATATACTTCGATCTCATTTCCATCCCTGCGCTGATAATCTATGTAATCTCTCAGGCTTACGGGCGGATCACTAATTCCCGTTTCTATCCGGCGATCTATCATGTAGTGGCCGCCTGGATCCACGAGCCCAGAAGCGTCATTGCTACCAATAAACCCTCCTACGTGGGATCCGAAGAAACCATTATTATTGACGACGATTGTCGTTTGAAGCCCATTGCTATCTATGGCATTTATCGGGTTGTTGAGTACATAGGAGTACAAGTTGAGTCCACCGTCAAACCGAACCGGATCCTTACTCGTCCACCGCCCCGTCTCCGGATCATAATCCCGCGCCCCAAACCGCACCAACCCCGTATCCCGATCATACAGCCCCCCGGCAAACCCAAACGGCTGGAACCCTGGATTGGTATCCTCAATCACCCGTCCAAACTCGTCGTAGCGCATCCGTTGCACCACCGCTCCGGTATCGGCGTCGATCACCAGCCGCGGACTCCCCAACTGATCGCTGATGATACGGTACTGGACCCCGCCCTTGATCATATACCCTGGGACATTGGTCTTGTCTGCATAGATGAAGTAACTGACCACGTTGCTGTTTTCATTAAGCTCTGCAACAGGATTGAGCTGGTCCTTGTAAAGAAATCCCTGAACGAGTACACCGTCGATCTTCTTGCCGATACGGCGATTACGGCCATCGATTACGTAATTGATCACTACGTCGTTGCTCTGCGTCACGCTCGTCAGATTGCCGACGGTGTCGTAGGTGTAGAGGGTGGACCCGCCGCCATCGGTCCGGCTCTTCAGCTCGCCATTGGCGGTATAGGTGTAATCAGTATCGCCATAGGCGGTCAAGCGATCCTGCACGTCGTAGGTGCCACTCTCCACGCCGTCAGGGCCTTCCCGGCTCAAGCGATTGCCATTGGCGTCATAGGTGTAGCGGGTCACCTCGCCATCACGTTCCACTTCCGTGAGCCGCCCGGCGATGTCGTAGGTATAGTGCTCGGTACGATCCGGGCCGTCCAGACTCTCCGTCTTTTCAGTGATGCGTCCAAGCGGGTCCCGCGTGTAGCGGGTCTCAAGGATCGGGGCGGTGTTCACTTCCACCCGTTCGGCCGTTGGCTCGCCGAAGCCATTGTATTCCCGGTGCGTGGTGATCAGAGCGATTTTCGTATCGCTTAGCCGGCCGGTTTCGTCCTCATAGTACAGATCGAGGTTGCCGGCATAGACCAGCTGCCCGTCCTGGTTGTAGTCGTGGGGGACCCCCAAGTCGTCGATGTAGAGCCGCCGCAGCAGGTGATAGTCGGGCCAGTACTCGCGTAACACTCCGCCCTCGACCTCTCCGGTCCACACTTCGTAATACGGTAGCGAGCCGTCGTATCCTAGATGAAGGCTTCCACCGTCAGGAGCGACGATTTCGTCGAGCGTCCCCTCGTACCAATCATAGACGTAGGAGGTTGTTCCTTCCGGCCGATGCACCTTCGCCTGGTGGCCGGAATCGTCATACTCGATGGATATTTGGCGCCCGTCGGGGCGATTCACTTCCATCAGATCCTTGTCGAGGTTGTAGCGGTAGTGGGTCGCGGGATCCTGCCCCTCCTCCAGCTCGGGCGGCACATAGCCGGCCTCCAGGTCTCGCTCCTCGTAGGTGAAACGGTGGGCGTCGCCGTTGGGGGTAGTCAGGGCGAGGAGGTTTCCGGCGGCGTCGTACGCGTAGGAGACGACGCGACCGTCAGGGAAGTGGCGGCGGACCGGTCGACCGGCGAGGTCGTATTCGATCTCGGTGCGACGACCGAGGGGGTCTTCCACCGCGGCCAGGTTTCCCGCCTCATCGTAGGAGAAGGAGGTGATTCTCCCGACGTCGCCGTCCCTCGCCTCCATGGAAACAAGGCGGCCCCGCGTGTCGTAACGGTAGTAAACGCTGCCCCCACCGGGGTAGACCACATCTAGCGGGCGACTCTGGTCATCCAGAATCGTGGTGGTCTCCCGTCCCTCCGGGGTGGTGACGGTCTGCTTGCGCTCGGCCGCGGAATAGACCGCGCGCGTCACCCCAAAAGGCGTTTCCACCGTTTCGATCAGCTCGCTGAAATTGAACGGATCGTTCGCGTAGTCACCGTTAACCACGCGGGTGGCGTATACGTCGTACCAGGGATCCATCGGCGTAGCCACACCCGTAGCCACAGGAATGGGGGCAGCCATTCCGAATCGCGGATCGGGTCCCATCATTTCGTCTCGCTCGGTTCCGTCCGGAAAACTGGTGGCCGAATAACCGTCGGCGTAGCGATCCGTCATCGTCGGAATCCCATCCCACCCGTACGTAATTTGGGATATAACACCGTCCGAGTGGGTGTTGGTATAGAACCTGGCGCTTTTCCCCTCCGCGGTAGTCAGCTTTACGGTCGTCGATCCCGGACCGTGAGAAGTTCGATCGAGCATCCATCCCCCGCCCAGCGGGTCGCGGTCAGCAGTAAAACGACCAACCCCGTCATAGGTGTACTGGTGGATATGGCCGAGGGGATCGGTGGTGGAGGTCAACAGTCCGGCGTCGGAGTAGCTGAACTGACGGCGTTCGCCGGCGGGATTGATAATTTCATTGAGGTAACCGGAATCATCGTAGTGAAGCTCGGTGCGCTGTCCATCGGGTGCTACGATAGCCTGCGCTTTGCCATCGGTGTCCCGTTCGATCGTGGTCACCCCTCCCCCGGCAGTGGTGACGTTGAGGAGGCGCTCCTCGTCATCGAATCCGAAGTGCAACCGCGAGTTTCCGGTCAGGGCATCCAACGTCTCCACGTGACGACCCTGGTCAAACCGATAGACCCTTGAGGCGTCAGGCGACGGAACCAGCGATAGGTCGACGTTGCGCGTCAAACGGACCAGTCCAGTTCGCGGTTGAGTGAGATAGATTGCCCCGTCGGGCGACGCCGCCAGCCGCTGCGGGTCGATCTGCGCGGCGGTTGCATACCGCCCGTCGCCGGTCTTCCCGCTATCACCTTCGCTACCGTCTCCGGCAACGGTGTTGAGCACACCGTCCTGCTCCACCCGCATCACCCGGCGATTGTTGGAATCGGATATGTAAAGCAGGCCATCGCTGCCGAAGGCGATGTTCCAAGGCCAGCTTAGTAGCGAAGTAGTTGCCGGCTCCCCCTCTCCGCTATATCCCCGTGATCCACAGACTCCTGAGACGGTGGTGATGATCCCGTCGCTGCCGATGCGGCGAATGCAGGCGTTGGAGGTATCGGCAATGTAGAGGCTGCCGTCCAATGCGACAGCGAGTCCTTGAGGTTGGTTGAGAAGCGCATTGGACGCCGCTGCCCCGTCGCCCGAGTAGCCGGCTTCCTCCGATCCGGCGATGGTATGGATGATCCCGTCGGTGCTGATTTGCCGGACGCGGTTTCCGTCGGTGAGGTAGACCGATCCATCCGCCGCCATTGCCAGCGAATCGATGTAGGTGAAGGAGGCGTCCGCAGCCGGACCCTCGTCTCCTCCGGTTGCCGTTTCATCGTTGCCCGCCACGACCATGATCTCGCCACCGGGTGTCAATTTGCGTAGACAGGTGCCGCCGCCATCCAAGAAATAGAGATCGCCGTTCGGCGCAAGCTTGACCTCGTACACGATACCTAACGGGAGCTCCAATGCGTTGCCACCTTCGCACGCCGCGTCGCCGCTACCGCTGCCTGCGAGTAGGGTCAACCGACCGTCGAGATCGACGCGATAGATGTAGCCGTCATCTCCAGCATAGACCGTACCGTCGTCGGCAATCTCGATACCAACCGGCAATAGATCGAATTCGTGGGCCTGTTCGCCATCGACAATGGGCCAGCGATCGCCTCCGCCGGCCGCCGCCTGGATCATCCAGCCGGAGGAATCGATGACGCTTTGCCGCCTCCCATTCCCGAGATAGATCATCCCGCTCCCGGAATCCAGCTCGTGATAGGGGGACAGAGTCCACCCGCCAAGCGCCGCGTGGTCGGAGACAACGCCCTTGCCTCCGGTAAGTTCGACGGTCCAGCTGCGCCAGGAAATGAACTGCTGATCATCTCGAACGGCGATCACGCCGGAATCCTCACCGATGGGAATCGCGAAGGAGCGAGCCGAACCGGACCCCGCGCTGTAGTAGTAAAGGGGGTAAAGGAAACTCATCGTCACCTTGGCCTCGACGGTTCCGGAGACCGGCCGACCGTAGGCATCCAGTCCGTCCCAAACGAAGGAGTGCTCCAGGTTGGGCTGGGGGGGAAACGTCCAATCGTGGCTCTGACCCGCAACGGAGATGGTCAGCTTGATCCCCTGGAGGCTCGGCGGAACCGTTTCGCCGGTGAGCGGAACTCCGATGATTCGACCAACTAATTTGCTGGAGAGGCGATCGCTGCGGTAGTGGAGAGCATATGGGGTCCCAACCAACGGGACGTCCTCTCCCAGCGTTTGTGCCTGCACATCGATTACGCAACCGGGACACTCGGTGTTGTGGGTGGAATCCGAAGGCCTTTCGGTATTGGTGTCCGGTTGGTTGTCCTTCGCTGAGGGCTCTTCCGCGTCGGGTGGCGGCTGCACCGGCCAGTTGCAGTCCCACGGCGAGAAGTGCTCGATCGGCACTCGCCACAGGCTCTTGCCCACCTCATAACGTTCGGCGAGCCGCTTGCGCTCGGCATCGTCGATGCCGAGTTCCTGCAACTCGGCATCGCTGTCGGCCAGCCCATCGCCGTCGATATCGATCTCGGCCCGATCGCCGGCGATCG
>NZ_BAAHXB010000179.1:0-6363 GCF_054657215.1 Endothiovibrio diazotrophicus | reverse complement strand
GGGGGATTCCCGGTACTGCCCCCGGCCGCTGGGGTGTACAATCGCCGCCAATTCGCAGAAACCGCACGGAGAGCCCCCGTGGGAAACGACTTGGCCTCTATTGATATGTCGATGCTGGAGCTGGTGGCCGGCGCCAGTCCGGTGGTCCAGGCGGTGATGGGCGCGCTGCTGCTCGCCTCGCTGGTCTCCTGGACCATGATCTTTCTCAAGCGTTCCGCCCTGGGACGGGCCAAGCGGGTCGCCGATACCTTCGAGAAGCGTTTCTGGGCCGCCGGCGACTTTTCCGGGGTCTACGCCCAGATCACCGAGCGCAAGAAGCCGAGCACCGGCATGGAGACCATCTTCGAGGCGGGTTTCCGCGAGTTCGCCCGGCTGCGCATGCAGCAGGGGGCCGATCCGCGGGCGATCGTCGAGGGGGCGCAGCGGGCAATGCGGGTGGTCACCTCCCGTGAGGTGGACAGCCTGGAGACCCACCTCTCGTTCCTCGCCACGGTCGGCTCCACCAGCCCCTACGTTGGTCTCTTCGGCACCGTCTGGGGAATCATGAACTCCTTCCGCGCCCTCGGGAACGTGCAGCACGCGACCCTGGCCATGGTCGCCCCCGGTATCGCCGAGGCGCTGATCGCCACCGCCATGGGGCTGTTCGCGGCGATCCCCGCGGTGGTCGCCTACAACCGCTACTCCAACGATGTGGAGCGGCTGATCAACCGCTACGACACCTTCGCCGAGGAGTTCTCCACGGTGCTCCAGCGCCAGGCCCACGTCCGCCCCAAGACGGCGCCGGCGAAGCCCGCCGCCGAACCGACCCCTGTCCCCGTGCCGGCCCCGGCCGATGCGGAGGCCGAGGTGGAGGCGGCCGGTTAGGCCGCCGGGACCCCTGCCGATGAAGCCGCGTACGCGCCGCAAACCGATGGCCGATATCAATGTCGTTCCCTACATCGACGTGATGCTGGTGTTGCTGGTGATCTTCATGATCACCGCCCCGCTGCTCACCCAGGGGGTGCAGGTGGAACTGCCGCGAACCGCCTCCGAGCCCCTCGATCGCCAGCAGCAGGAGCCGCTGGTGGTCACCGTGGACGTCGATGGCAACTTCTTCATCAGCGTCGGTGATCACCAGGACAAGCCGATCGATGCGCAGACCCTGGCCGCCCGCACCGCCGCGGTACTACGTCACAAGCCCGGCACCCCGGTGATGGTTCGCGCCGACGACCAGGTGAACTACGGGCGGGTGGTGGACGCGATGTCCGTGCTGAGCAACGCCGGCGCCCCCAGCGTCGGCCTGATCACCCGCCCCCTGGCCGAATAAAGAATCCCTGATGCTCCGCTGGATCAGCAACAACCTCCCCGCCTTCCTGGCCGCGGTCGCGCTCCACATCGGCCTGCTGGCGCTGCTGGTGCTCGGCTTCGACTGGCGCGCCGCGCCGCCCCCGGAGCCCCAAGGCAAGGTGATCCAGGCCACCGCCGTGGATCAGCGCCAGGTGGATGCCGAGATGCGTCGGCTGGAGGAGGCGGAGGCACGGAAGCGGGCCGCCGAGGAGGCGCGTCAACAGGAACTCCAGCAGGCGGCCGAGCAGGCCCGCCGCGAGCGGGAGAGCGAACAGCAGCAGCTTGTCGAACTGAAGCGCCAGCAGCAGGTGGAGCGTCAGGCGCAGGCCGAGGAGGCGAAACGTCGCGCCGCCGATGAGGTGAAGCGCCAGGCGGCCGAGGCGGAACGCGAACGTGCCGCCGAGGAGCGCGAGCGGGCCACCCGGGAGCGCACCGCGGCCTTGGAGAAAAAGAAGGCGGCGGAGGCTGCCCATCTGGCCGAACTGGAGAAACAGAAGGCGGCCGAGGCGGCCCATCTGGCGGAGCTGGCGAAGCAGAAGGAGGCGGAGGCGGCGCGGCTGGCCGAGCTGGAGAAGAAGAAGGCCGAGCTGGAGCAGCGCAAGAAGGAGGAGGCGGCGCGCCTCGCCGAGCTGGAGCGGCGCAAGCAGGAGGAGGCGGCGCGCCTTGCCGAGCTGGAGAAGCAGAAGGCCGCGGAGGCGCGCCGGGCCGAAGAGGCGCGCCAGCGGGCCGAGGAGGAGCGCCAGCGCGCCGAGGCGGAGCGGCGCAAGCGCGAGGCGGCCGAGAAGGCGCGCCGTGAGGAGGAGGCGCGCCTCGCCGCATTGGAGGAGAGGAAGCGGCGCGAGGCCGAGGAGCAGGCCCGCCGCGAGGAGGAGGCGCGCCGGCAGCGCGAGCGCGAGGAGCAGATGGCCCGGCAGATTGCCGAGGAGCAGCGCCAGCTTCAGGAGGTCCGCGATCGGGAACATATCCGTATGCGCGCCCAATACCAGACGGCGATTCGCCAGAAGGTGCAGCGGAGTTGGATCCGGCCCGCCGACATGCAGCGCAACCAGTCCTGCACCGTGGTGGTGACCCAGTTGCAGAGCGGTGACGTGGTCAACGTCGATGCCGGTGGGTGCGCCGATCCTTCGTTCCGCCGCTCCGTCGAGGCGGCCGTCTACCGCGCCTCCCCGCTGCCATCGGCCCCCGATCCGGGTCTGTGGGAGCGGGAGATCCAGTTCATCTTCTCGCCGCAGGGGTGATGGAAGAGATTTGACGCAAAGGCGCAAAGACGCGAAGGGCGCAAAGGAGTCATGCGGTTGGCCTTGCGTTCTTCGCGCCGTTGCGCCTTTGCGTTGAGATCTTCGGTGTGTCGCCAACTGTCCCCCCCAGGCGGTTTGCGGTATTCTTTGGCCTCTTTTTCCGTCGGACGGGAGAGCCCGTGAACGTCCTCAACCGCCTGTTTTGGTTTCTGTTGCTGGCCCTCTGGTTGGCCGCGCCGGCGCGCGCGGTGCTGACCATCGAGATCACCGAGGGGGTCGAGGGGGCGGCGCCGATCGCGGTGGTCCCCTTCGGCTGGGAGGGACCGGGCACACCGCCGCCGATCAACGTCGGCCAGGTGGTGGCCGCCGATCTCCAGCGTACCGGCCGCTTCGCCCCGATCGCCGAGGGCGATCTGCTCGGCCGCCCCACCGCCGGCAACGAGGTGCGTTTCCCCGACTGGCGGATGCTCGGTGCGGAGAGCCTGGTGGTCGGCCGGCTGCGCCCCGCCCAGCCCGCCGGCTACGTGGTGCAGTTCCAGCTCTTCGACGTGTTCAAGGCGAAACAGCTCACCGGCTACAGTTTTTCGGCCAAGGCCGAGGACTTGCGCCGGGTCGCCCACCGCATCAGCGACATCGTCTACGAACAGCTCACCGGCCAGCCCGGCGCCTTCTCCACCCGCATCGCCTACGTCACCGCCGAGCGCCTCGGCGGCGGCCAGTCGCGCTACGCGCTGCAGGTGGCCGACGCCGACGGCGTGGATCCGCAGACCATCCTGCGTTCCGACGAGCCGATCATGTCACCCAACTGGTCCCCTGACGGCAGCCGGCTCGCCTACGTCTCCTTCGAGAAGAAGCACTCGGCGATCTACGTCCAGGATGTCGCCACCGGCCGTCGCCAGGTGGTGGCGGAGTACCCCGGGATCAACGGCGCCCCCGCCTGGTCGCCGGACGGGCGCAGACTGGCGCTGACCCTGTCGCGGGAGGACAACCCGGACATCTACCTGCTGGAGCTGGCCACCAAGGAGCTGCGCCGGCTCACCACCAATGCGGCGATCGACACCGAGCCCACCTGGACGCCCGACGGCAGCGCCATCCTCTTCACCTCCGACCGGGGCGGTGGCCCCCAGGTCTACCGCATGGCGGCGAGCGGGGGAACCGCCCAGCGGCTCACCTTCGAGGGGAGCTACAACGCCCGTCCGACGGTCTCGCCCGACGGCCGTTCGCTCGCCGTGGTCCATGCCGAGCGCGGTGCCTTCCGCATCGCCGTGTACGACCTGGAGAGCCACACCCTGCGGGTGCTCACCAAGGGGAGTCTCGACGAGTCGCCGAGCTTCGCCCCCAACGGCAGCATGATCATCTACGCCACCGAGTACCAGAACCGTGGGGTGCTCTCGGCGGTCTCGGTGGATGGCCGCGTCCATCAGCGTCTGCTGCTCAGCGAGGGCGACGTGCGGGAGCCGGTCTGGTCGCCGTTCCGCCGTCGTTGAACGGAACGGGATGAAGAAACATCCAACGCAAAGGCGCGAAGGCGCAAAGGGCGCAAAGGGAATGGAGCGGGAGAGGCTCCGCACCAGTGTGTTCTTTGCGCTTTTCCGTTGAATTCTGATTTCAGGAGGCTTTATGCGTACGTGGTTGAAGGTTTTGATGCTGGTCGGGAGTGCCGCGCTGCTCAGCGCCTGCGGCAGCACCGGTGGGACCAAGGATGAGGCCGCATCCGGCCCGGCGCCGGTGGACGACCGGGGGGCGAGCGGCTATGCCGCCGAGGGGGGCGCCGAGACCGCCGGGATCGCCGGTGGTGGCGGCTTCGACGCACAGGCGCTGAACGACCCGGCCAGCGCGCTCTCCCAGCGCACCATCTACTTCGAGTACGACAGCGCCGAGGTGAGCGCCGAGGGGCGTGAGATCCTCGCCGCCCATGCCGCCTATCTGGCCGCCAACCCCGGCGTTACGCTGGTGTTGGAGGGGCATGGCGACGAGCGCGGCTCCCGCGAATACAACATCGCCCTGGGCGAACGTCGCGCCATGGCGGTGCGCACCCTGATGCTCTTCCTCGGCGCGCTGGAGGACCAGTTGCAGACGGTCAGCTACGGCGAGGAGAAGCCGGTGGCGCTGGGGCACGACGAAGAGTCGTGGCGCCTCAACCGCCGGGTCGAGCTGATCTACCCGGAGGTGCAGCAGTGAGCCGCCACGGCGCCGTCGCGACCGCCGTCGCCTTGGCACTCGCCGTCGGTAGTGCCACCGTCCACGCGGAAAGCGTCGAGCAGCGGCTCGGCCGGGTCGAGAAACTGGTGGACTCCCGTGGTCTGCTCGACCTCTTCGTCAAGGTGGAGCAGTTGCAGAAGGAGGTGCGCGAGCTGCGCGGCATGGTGGAGCTGCAGAACCACCGCCTCGACGAGATGAGCGCCCGCGAGCGCAATCTCTATGCCGATCTCGACCGGCGTTTGCGCGGGCTGGAGGTGGGTGGGGTCGCCGTTCAGCCGCCGGCGGCCGGGGCCCCTGCGGCGCCGCCGGCCGGCGGCGGGGCCGCCCCCGCGGGTGGCGCCTCGATCGCCCCGCCGGCGGCGGCGCAGCCGGCGACCGAGGCCGCGCCCCCGCCGCAGACCGCCGAGGAGCGTGCCGCCTACGAGAAGGCCCTCAACTACCTGCGCGAGGGCCGCTACGCGCCGGCGATGGAGGCGTTCCGCGGCTTCCTCAAGGAGTATCCGCGGAGCGGCTACGCCGACAACGCCCAGTATTGGTTGGGCGAGGCCAACTACGTCACCCGCAACTTCGACGCCGCCCTGGAGGAGTTCGGCAAGGTGGTCAACGACTACCCCAATTCGACCAAGGTGGCCGACGCCCTGCTCAAGGTCGGCTTCGTCCACTACGAGAAGGGGGAGTGGGATGCCGCCCGGGCCAAGCTCACCGAGGTGACCGGCAAGTATCCCCGCTCCACCGCCGCCCGCCTCGCCGAGCAGCGCCTGCAGAAACTCAAGGCCGAAGGCCACTGAATGCGCGCGGCGCGCATTCAGCATTTACCGGTATAGGGCGCCCCGTGGGAGCCGTCGGCGTCGGGAGGGGCTGAGAGGCCGACGGCGCGCACGGCGCGCCCTGTTTCGCACCGCGGGTATCGATGAAACTTCGTATCAATGAGATCTTCCACTCCCTCCAGGGGGAGGCGCGCACGGTGGGGCTGCCCACCACCTTCATCCGGCTGACCGGCTGTCCGCTGCGCTGCGGCTACTGCGACACCGCCTACGCCTACGGCGAGGGCGAGTGGATGAGCAGCGAGGGGATCCTCGCGCGGATCAGCGAGTTCGCCACCCGCTACGTCTGCGTCACCGGCGGCGAGCCGCTCGCCCAGGAGGGGTGCCGGGAGCTGCTGGAGGCGCTCTGCGAGCGCGGCTACGCGGTCTCCCTGGAGACCAGCGGGGCGCGCGACATCGCCGGCATCGACCCGCGGGTGAGCCGGGTGATGGATCTCAAGACCCCCGGTTCCGGCGAGCTGAAGAGCAACCGTTACGAGAACATCGACGCGCTCACCGCCCACGACCAGGTGAAGCTGGTGATCTGCGACCGCGAGGACTACAACTGGGCCAAAGAGGTGCTGATCCGCTACGAACTGGCGCGGCGCTGCGAGGTGCTCTTCTCGCCGGCCTGGGGGCGGATCGAGCCGCGCCAGCTGGCCGACTGGATCCTTGAAGACCAGCTACCGGTGCGCTTCCAGTTGCAGCTCCACAAGATCCTCTGGGACGACGAGAGGGCGCGTTGAGCGCGCCCGGTGTTTAGGGCCCGCGAAAGAATAACTTCCTGTTTTGGG
>NZ_BAAHXB010000178.1:0-6671 GCF_054657215.1 Endothiovibrio diazotrophicus | reverse complement strand
GGCAAAGCCGGGGGAGCGCGTCGCCTCAGCGACCGATGCGGACGCTGCCCAGCGCCCCCAATATGCCGAACACCTGTAGCAGCCACAGCGCGACGACGATGACGACGACGATGTTCAGGATGTTCTTGATCTTTCGATCCATGGGAATGTAGGTGTTGATGAGCCAAAGCAGTACGCCGACGACGATCAGGACGATGATCAGGTTGATCAGGGGCATGGGGGTTCTCCAGTCGATCATTGGGTGGATAGCGCCGGCATCCTCTTTCAGCGAAGAGCCGGAACGCCGAATACCGGTGAAAAATTAGCCGGATGTCCATGCGCGGTCTGTGCGGAAACGTACGCTGCGAGGTCAATGGCTCCTCCACTGCCCGGATCGACCTCCCCGCGCGCTTCACCATCCGGCCGATCCGGCGCCCTCCCGCCGATGCGCCCGCCTCCAGGGCGTGGCGCGGGGAGACGTTCTCGCGGGGCAATGTGCGCTAGCAGACGGACGCCGAAGGCGCTCCCGCATATCCTCACATTCATGAAGAGATTCAGGGGCCCCGCGCCTGCATCGAGCAGGCGACGGCTGAGAGAGGAGCGCGCTCCCGCGACAGCGGGCGCCGTCTTCGTCCACCGGCCCGATCCCGCGGTGAGTGTGGCCGACCCGGCTGTGTTCGCCATTCGTCAACTTCAGCGAGGAGATATCCCATGTTTGGCTATATGACCGGCCGCGAAGGCGACTTTTTCGATCGGTTCGAGCGCGTGCGCCGCGAGGTGGACGAGGTGGATCGGTTGTTCGGCGGTTGGCCGACGATCTCGGGCATCCGCTCGGTGGCCGCCGACACCTTCCCCGCGCTCAACGTCGGTGTCTCGCCGGAGCAGATCGACGTCTATCTGTTCGTGACCGGGGTAGACCCCGAGCACCTCGACATCTCGCTGCAACAGAATCTGTTGAGCGTGGTCGGAGAGCGACTCGTCGCATACCCCGAAGAGGGCCATGTCTATCGCCGCGACCGCTTCGGCGGGGCGTTCCGGCGGGTCGTCAACCTACCGGAGGACGTGGACCCGGAACAGGTGGGCGCCGTCTACCGCGATGGGGTGCTGCACATCACCGTGCAGCGGCGCGATCAGGTGAAGCCGCGCCGGATCGAAATCGGGCAGGCGACCGACAAGTAATCTTCAGGAGATCGACCATGAACGAGAACACGGAAATGAAGGCCCCGGAGGCGCGCGAGATGGAGCCGCGGGATCAGCCCGAGGTGGTGCTGAGCCCGCCGGTGGACATCTATGAGGACGAGCAGGGCATCACCCTGACGGCGGACCTGCCGGGGGTCACGCGTGAGCGTCTCACCATCCAGGTGGATAAAGACACCCTGGCCATCGAAGGTGAAGTGTCCATCGAGGCGCCCGAAGGGATGGAGATGCGCTATGCGGAGGTGCGGGCGACCCGTTACCGTCGCGGCTTCACCCTGAGCCGGGAGTTGGAGGCGGACAAGATCAGCGCCGCCATGAAGGACGGTGTCCTGACCCTTCGGATACCCAAACGGGCCGAGCTGCAGCCCCGCAGGATCGAGGTCGCGGTGGACTGACGGGCCGAGGCGGCGCGTTCGTATATCGCCGCCGCCGTCGAGGCCATTCGGGTGCCCGATGCATGCATCGCGCGCGCTTGGACTGGAGCGATATCCGCATCCAGGAGACCCGATGAGGAGAACACATCATGAATTCAAGATACAGACAACGACTCGTCGCGATTTCGGTGGTGATGGCGGGATTCGGCGGCGCGGCCGCCGCGGCCGACACCACGGACAACCCCGGCTACCTGTTCGACCGTTGGGGCGACGTGGTAGTGAACGACTATGGCGAGTGCTGGAGGACCCGCTGGTGGGAGCCGAAGTACGCCATCGAGAAGTGCGATCCGGAGTACTTCGTCAAGGCCGAGCCCGAGCCCGAGCCGGTAGCGGTACCGGTACCGGTGGTCGAGCGCTTTGCCCTGGATGCCGACACCTACTTCGACTTCAACGGGGAGACCCTACGCCCGGAAGGGCGAGAGATGCTGCGGGATGGGATACGTCGCATCCGGGGTTTCCAGCGGGTGGAGCACATCACGATCACCGGTCACACCGACCCCATCGGCAGCGACGCATACAACCAGGCGCTGTCGCAGCGTCGCGCCGCGAGTGTCAGGGATTATCTGGTGGAGCAGGGTATCGATGCCAACCGGATCACCGCCCAAGGCGTGGGAGAGTACCAACCGGTCGCGACCTGCCCCGGCAAACGTGGCCGCCGGCTGATCGAATGCCTCCAGCCCAATCGCCGGGTGGAAATCGAGATATCCGGTGTCAAGGCAATGGCTCGATGAGCCTGTAGGGCTCGCGAAGCACTACGGGACGCCCTTTCAGAAACGGGCCGGCCGCGGCTGCAATGCCTGCCAGTTCGGTACGTCGAGGGCTACCACCCGTCCGTCGGCGTACTCCACCAGGGCGCGTTCCCGGGTGGCGGTGATCACCGTCAGGCTGCGGTTCAGCCGATCGCGGAACACCGCGCCCTCCTGCCAGGGGGGCGCGGACGCGGTGGCGGTGTCGCGGGGAGATTCGTCGGCACCGGAAGGGTCCGGCTGAGTGAACGGAAGAAGGGGTGTCATGGACATGATGGCTCGCTCCCTGTTTCGATCGCTTGAGTGCACCGGCCGTCGGGCCGGCGCCGCGGGGTTTCGACGGCTTTCGCCATCTTTCACGGGGCAACGATACCCGGACCGAACGCGCAAGTCCGTGCGGAGCCACACATTCACGGGTGTCCGGGCGCAGGTCCCTGCGAACCCGACTTCGCCGTTCGAAGAGGAGGCACAAACAATGGTTCCCGACCGCGCAACGGCATCGACAACGGTCTATGACCGGACACTGGGACGGATTCGGAGGCACTTGACCGACCGGGTCAAGACGCCGTTTGAGATCCGCTTGTGGAGCAATCGCGTCTATCGCTTCGGGGAAGGGGAGCCGGCGGTCGAGATCGTGGTCCAGGATCGCCGGGGGCTCTCCGCCCTCGGCCGGCTGGACGAGCTGGGCATCTGCGAGGCCTACATGTCCGGCAGCCTGGACGTGGTGGGCGACATGCTGCGCTTCGTCAGCCTGCGCGGCGCATTGAGCGATCGCCACCCGTTGGATGCGCTCTGGCGCCGCCTTGCGCCACGGATCATCGGGCGGTTCACCGCCAACCGCCAGGCGATCGCCGCCCACTACGAATTCGCCAACGAGTTCTACCTCACCTTTCTCGATCCGACCCGCTGCTATTCGCAGGCGGTGTTCGAGCGCGACGACGAACCGCTGGAGCACGCGCAGCGCCGCAAGCTGGATTTCGCCATCGAGGCGTGCGGCCTGAAGGCGGGGGATCGCGTGCTCGACGTCGGCTGCGGCTGGGGCAGTTTCACCGAGCATGCCGGCCGGCGCGGCATCCAGGTGACCGCCCTGACCCTCGCCGAGCAGTCGGAGCGGTTCGTGAAGGCGTTGATCGAGCGGCTCCAACTCCCCGCCCGGGTGCTCAACCAGGATTTCCTGATGCATCGATCACGCGAGCCCTATGACGCGATCGTCATCCTCGGGGTGATGGAGCATCTGCCCGACTACCCCGCCGTGCTGCGCCAGTTCCGGCAGTTGCTGAAGCCGGGTGGACGGGTCTATCTCGACGCCAGCGCCTTCCGCGAGAAGTACGCCAAGCCCACCTTCGTCTCGCGCTACGTCTTCCCGGGCGACCACTCCTACTTCTGCCTGCACGATTTCCTCGCCGCGGTGGCCGGGACGCCGCTGGAGGTGCAGGCGGTCCACAACGATCGCCACAGCTACTTCCTCACCTGCAAGGCCTGGGCCGAGAGCCTGGAGGCCGCGCGGGAGGAGATCATCCGGCGCTGGGGCGAGTCGCTATACCGGCGCTTCCGCCTCTATCTCTGGGGATCGGCCTACGCCTTTTTTCAACGTGACATGGAGGCGTATCGGGTGGTCCTGGAGAGGCCGGGAGCGGTTCAGTAAGGCGATCCAACGCCCTTGCGCGGCACGGAGGGGCAAGCGGTATCGCGAAACGGCTCGCAATGTGCGCCAGCAGACAGAGGGTGAACGGGAGTCGGTATAGCGTAGAGATCCACCGAACGATCCGCCATCCGGCAACAACCGACGTAAGGAGCATGACATGAACTGGAACACCATCGAAGGCAACTGGAAGCAGTTCAAGGGCAAGGTCCAGGCGCAGTGGGGCGAGCTCACCGGCGACCATCTCGAAACGATTGCCGGCAAGCGGGATGAGCTCTCCGGCAAGATCCAGGAAACCTATGGCGTCTCGAAGGATGAGGCGGAGGCGCAGATCAAGCGTTTCGAGGAGGAGTTACATCATGAATAGGCTCGGCAGGTCGCTGCTCGCGGCGTTCGTTGCCGTTGCCCTGGTCGCCGGCGCCGGCTGTGCCTCCACATCGACCCAGGAAGGGAGCGGCGAGTATCTCGATGACAGCGTCATCACCGGCAAGGTGAAGACCGCGATCTTCCGGGACGCGACGCTGAAGTCCGCCGAGATCAACGTCGAGACCTTCAAGGGCGTGGTGCAGTTGAGCGGCTTCGTCAACTCCGCGGCGGATATCCGCAGGGCGATGGCGGTGGCGCGCGGGATCCACGGCGTGGTCTCGGTCAAGAATGCCATGCGGGTGAAATGAGCGCGGAAGTATCGCGCGACGGCATTTTTGCCCACCGTAGACGATCGAGGGGAAGACCTGTACGGGCATGGGAACTCCCCTCAATCGCCTCCGCACCACACCGGCCACCACCCGACGCGACCGGCGGGAAGTGACCAGGGAGATCGAGATGACCTTCGCTTGCAACCCTTTGCCTCGCCTGATGAGCGGGCTCGCCCTTCTGCTGTTGGCGCTGGTGAACGCCGGAATCGCCTCCGTCGCGTCAGCCGCGCCGTTTTCGATTACCGCCATCGGCAACAGTACGCCGCTGTCGGCGCGAATCATCGATGCCCACCTCCAGCCCGCGTCGGAGGATCTCGGCCAACCGGGCACGATCTGGATCGGCGCCGACATCCCCGGCGTCGGCTGGTATTTCCGGAGCGAGTCGGGGTGGATGCGATACGTCAACGGCTCCCGTCCGTCCTTCCGGGACGGCACGCTGGTCGAACAGGATGTGGAGGATATCCTCGGTGGGGTGCTGGATCTGACCGGCTATGTCGGCAGCGAGGTGTATGTCGGTTATGGCCTGGATGAGCAGGACATGCTCGCCGGACGGAAATACAGCGTGGTGGAGACCGTCGCGATAGGCAGCATACCCACGGTGACCGCCGCATGGCCGCAAGACGGCGCGGTCGGGCAACCGCTCAACAGTGCCGGAACGGCCGCTTTCAGCGAGCCGATGGACCCGGCGACGATCAGCGCGGCGACCTTTACCGTAACCCGGGGAAACACCCCCGTTGCCGGCACGGTCAGCTATTCCGGCACCACCGCGACCTTCCGCCCCACCGGCAATTTCGCGCCCGCCACCCGCTATACGGCGACCCTCACCACCGGTGCCAGAAACTTTTCGGGCAACGCATTGGCCGCGGACTACGTCTGGAGCTGGACGACCCGGGAAGCCCCGGACGAGAGCCCGCCGACCATCGGCGAGACCATTCCGGAATCGAACGCCACCGATGTCGCTCCCAACGGGCAAGTCACCGTGGTCTTTGATGAGGCGATGGATGCGGCAACGATCAACCCGACAGCCTTTTCCCTCGCCGATGGGAACGGCGACCCGGTTTCCGGCAGTGTCGAGCTGGCGGCCTCCGGTACCACCGCGGTCTTCACCCCCGCCGCCGACCTGGCCTACGGTAGCCGATACACGGCGACGATCACCAGCGGCGTCCTGGATCTGGCCGGCAACGCCTTGGTCAATTCGCTGGTCTGGAGCTTTACCACCAGCGCCGCACCGGCTGCGGGTCCGGCGCCGGTCATCCTCGGGACCGCGGGTGGCTATGCCATTCTGGCAAAGGCCGGCATCAGCACCGTTCCGACCTCCGCGGTAACCGGCAATATCGGCGTGAGCCCCATCGACTCGACGGCCGTGACCGGATTCTCGCTGATCCTGGATGCGACCACCCGATATTCGACCTCGCCGCAGGTTTTCGGAGAGGTCTACGCCGCCGACTACACGCCGCCCACGCCCACCCGGTTGACCACCGCGGTCAGCGACATGGAAAGCGCCTACACCGATGCCGCGGGCCGCGCCGCCGATGTCACCGAACTCGGCACGGGCAACATCGGCGGGATGACGCTGACGCCCGCCGTCTACAAGTGGGGGACCGCCCTTCTGATCCCCTCCGAGCTCACCCTCTCGGGTGGGCCGAACGATGTGTGGATTTTCCAGATCGCCCGGGATCTCATCGTGGAGAACGGGGCCGTGGTGACCCTGAGCGGTGGGGCGCGGAGCGAGAACATCTTCTGGCAGGTTGCCGGCGAAACCGCCCTGGGTACCACATCCAACTTCAGCGGGGTCATCCTGTGTCAGACACTGATTTCGCTGAATACCGGCGCGATCTTGAACGGTCGGGCACTGGCGCAGACGGCGGTTACCCTCAATGCGGGCACGGTAACGGCGCCCTAGGACTGCCTCTTACCCACAAATCGGCCATCAGCGCCCCCCGGAAGTGCCAGGGCAAGGCGCGGTGCGCGGCCAATG
>NZ_BAAHXB010000177.1:0-6901 GCF_054657215.1 Endothiovibrio diazotrophicus | reverse complement strand
CTCTATCACCTCCTGATTCGGCTTGGGTATCGGGTACATAAGGATTCGTATGACGTCGCTGCAAGTCAGAATATCGGCGATCGCTTGCGTGACTTGATTGCCGACAGCGATTTGGTGGTGACTCTCCTTACTTCGGAAGCTATTGCTAGTCGCTGGATTAGCATGGAACTTGATTTTGCGGCGGCTCTTCGAAAACCGATTCTTCCAGTTGAACTTGAGCCTATGGCCGATGAGATTGCCCGTTCTGTTCCCCATGTTTCCCGGGACAGTATCCATTGGGCAGACGCAAAACGTGGTTACGCCGCTCTTATCGAACATATTGAACAGGCGATAAGTGAGAAGAAGGTTTTTTGATGCTGAGGGATATCTCCTATTTTTAACTTTAGCACCATATAGCACCCGGAACCGCACTCCTGAGCCGTACCACCGCTTGAGTGTTAGCAGTCTCCGCCACGCAGTTGATTCTGCGGAGGTAACGTTTTGGGCTCTTTGTTGGGAGACATGCTGTCGGTGTTTGGCGTTGCTGTGGGCGCGGCCCGCCTTATGCGGGTTTTGGGAGAGTGTCTGATTCGCGACGCTGGCCCAGGGTTGGTTCGGCGATGGGATGGGCCGCTTCGTCCTCCACCCAGCGCATCAAGGTTGCCTCCCCCTGCCGCGCCTGCACCTGAATGCAGGCAGAGACGCACTCCCCGCACTCGGTACAGGTGAACATCTTCCGCTTCAACCCGCGCGGCTTGAGGCGCATCGGGCAGGCGTTGTCGCAGGCGTTGTTGCAGCTTTGGCGTTCCCGCGCCCGTTCCATCGCGAATCCCACCACCATGGCGTCGCGGTTGGCCATCCAGGCGAGGCTCTGGAACAGGCCCACGGCGCAGGCGTAGCGGCAGAAGAGGTGGCGGGCGAAGAGGAATTCGACGCTGAGGGCGGCGGTGGCGACGGCGATGAAGGTGAACTGGTTGGCGGTGAGGCGGCCGTGGAACAGGTTGCCGTAGACCTCGGCCGGCGGCAGCAGGTAGGTGAGCAGGACCACCGCCCAGAGGAAGGCGAAGGCGATCGCCGTCGCGACGGTGGGCAGCCAGTAGCGGGGGGAGGGGGTTTCGACATGGCCGTCGGCCTGCTCCCGCGGTAGCGGTTGGCGTTCCCACAGGGTGGGGCGGCCGGAGGCGCGGCGCATCAGGCGGTTGATCAGTTCCACCACCGAGAAGTGGGGGCAGAGCCAGCCGCAGTAGAGGCGGCCCCAGCGCCAGGCGCTGCCGATCAGCAGGCCGCCGATCAGGGCGAGCGGCAGCAGGCCGAGCAGCAGCAGGTTGAGCGCGGCGTCGGCGATGTCGGCGCGGCCGGCGAGGAAGTCGTCGATGCCCAGGGTCCAGTCCTGGCCGAAGAAAATGGCGTGGCCCAGGTTGAGGTCGATGCGCAACAGGTCGAGCGGCGGGGCGAGGAGGAACAGGGCGAAGAAGCCGATCTGGGTGAGCATCCGGCTGCGTTGGATGACGGTGCGTTTCACGGGGTGGGTTTTCCGCAGCCGTGCGGCAGCCGCCGGCCCACCAGCGGGAAGTGCCAGCAGCGGCCGGCCATGGCGTGGGCGAGGCCGATGATGCCGAGCAGCACCAGGCTGGTGTGGGCGACGGTGAACCAGAGCACGGTCATGGTCCAGCCGGCGGCGCTGCCGCCGCCGGCGAGCCACAGCACGCCGCTGATCAGGGCGATCAGTACGCCGGCCCACAGGCTCGCCGCCAGGGTCTGCTCCAGGTGGGCGGCGGCCAACGGCGGGGCGTGGCGGTGGCGGCGCCAGTAGAGGGTGGCGAGGGCGATGAAGCCGAGGCCCGGCAGCATCAGCAGGTTGATCAGGTAGAGCGCCTCGGCGGCGATCGCCAGGCGGCGTCCCTCAGCCGAGGACGGCATCGATCACTTCCGTCAGCGCGGCGAGGGTCTCGCGGTCGTCGGTGAGCGGTTCGGCGAGCGCCGCGATGCACGCCTCGCGGCGGTCGAGGCCGCTGCGGATCAGGTTGGCGGCGTAGACCACCAGGCGGGTGGAGGCGGCCTCTTCCAGGTCGTGGTCCTTCAGCGCGCGCAGGGCGCCGGCCAGGTTGACCAGGGTCTCGGCCAGGGCCCGTTCGGCGCCGCTCTCGCCGATCACCACCTCGATTTCCCGGGCGGCGTCGGGGAAGTCGAAGGAGAGGGCGACGAAGCGCTGGCGGGTGCTCGGCTTCATCCCCTTCAGCAGGTTCTGATAGCCGGGGTTGTAGGAGACCACCAGCATGAACTCGGGCGGCGCCTGGAGCTCCTCGCCGGTGCGCTCCAGGGGCAGGATGCGGCGGTCGTCGGTGAGCGGGTGGAGCACCACGGTGGTGTCCTTGCGCGCCTCCACCACCTCGTCGAGGTAGCAGATCGCCCCCTCGCGCACCGCGCGGGTGAGCGGGCCGTCGCTCCAATAGGTGCCGCGCTCGCCGATCAGGTGGCGCCCCACCAGGTCGGCGGCGGTGAGGTCGTCGTGGCAGGCGACGGTGTAGAGCGGCCGGCCGAGGCGCGCCGCCATGTGCTGGACGAAGCGGCTCTTGCCGCAGCCGGTGGGGCCCTTGATCAGCACCGGCAGGCGGTTGTGGTAGGCGTGCTCGAACAGCACGGTCTCGTTGCAGTGGGGGCGGTAGAAGGGGAGTTCCCGCTGTAGGCGGGTGACGGTGTTGTTCCGTTCCATTCGGTTCAGCCTCCGGGAGTGAGGTAGAAGGCCCCGGCGATCAGCGCGCCGGGGACGGTCAGCCAGATCAGGATCACCCAGCGCCACGGGCCCTGGAGGCCGCGCAGGCCCATGAACCAGTCGCCGACCAGTTGGCCCTTGACCAGCGCCAGGCCGAGGGTGGCGAGCGCCACGGTGAGGCCGCCGAGGCCGGCCTCGCCGATGGCGTAGGTGAGCGCGGTGAGGGCGGTGAGCGCCAGATAGACCTTGGTGCAGGGGCGGAGCGTGTTCATCGCATCACGTAGACCAGCGGGAAGAGAATCAGCCATACCAGGTCGACCATGTGCCAGTAGCTGGCGCCGCTCTCCACGCCGCTGTGCTCGGCGGCGCTGTAGCCGCCGCGGTGGGCCTTCAGCGCCACCGCGGCGAGGATCACCATGCCGAGCAGCACATGCATGAAGTGGAAGAAGGTGAGCGCCAGGTAGTAGGTGTAGAAGGGGTTGGTGCTGAGGGTCATGCCGTGGGCGAAGTGGTGGGCGTACTCCGCGGATTTGACCGCGACGAAGAGCGCGCCCATGGCCAGCGCGGCGACCAGCCAGCGCGTGCATTCGGCGGCGCGGTCGGCGCGGATCGCCGGCACGGCCCGAACGGCGAAGTAGCTGCCGGTGATCAGGGCGATCGTGTTGATCAGCGCCGAGGTACGGTCGAGGGTCGCCTGGTAGTGGTCGAACAGCGCCGGGTGGTGCATGCGGGCGAAGGCGTAGCTGGCGAAGAGCACGGCGAAGACCAGCAGTTCGGCGAGGATGAAGATCCACAGGGCGAGGTCGCCGGGGGGATGGCGGTCGGCGACGGGCGGGGCGGGGAGGGTGGTGGTCTCTGCGGTCATGGTGGGTTGGCGGCGGGGCCGTCACTCGGCAATGGGAAAAGGGGCGGGGCGTCCCTGCCCTACCCGCATCCATCACGCGGTGGCCGGCTCGGCGTTGGGCACCGTGGCCTCGGCCTCGTTGCGGGCGACGAAGAAGCTCGCCACGTAGCAGAGCAGGCCGATCAGGAAGATCACGCCGGTGAACTCGCGCAGCCAGTAGAAGAGCGCGATCTTCTCCTGCACCACCATGAAGGGCAGCGGGTCCTCCGAGTAGCGCTGCAGGTAGACCTGGAGGATGCCGGCGGCGGTGAGGAAGAGCGTGATGAAGACCATCGACACCGTCATCAGCCAGAACGCCCACATCTCCAGCACCTGCGAGCGGTTGCTGTTGGCCGCCTTGCGTCCGCGCAGCATCGGCATGGCGTAGGAGATCATCGTCAGGTTGATCATCACGTAGGCGCCGTAGAAGGCCATGTGGCCGTGCGCGGCGGTGATCTGCGAGCCGTGGGTGTAGTAGTTGATCGGCGCGAGGGTGTGCAGGAAGCCCCACACGCCGGCGCCAAGGAAGGCCATCACCGCGGTGCCCAGCGCCCACAGCATCGCCGCCTTGTTGGGGTGGTTGCGCCGCCGCCGGTTGACCATGTTGAAGGCGAACACCGTCATCATGAAGAACGGGATCGGTTCCAGTGCGGAGAACACCGAGCCGAGGAGCTGCCAGTACTCCGGGGTGCCGATCCAGTAGTAGTGGTGGCCGGTGCCGAGGATGCCGGTGATCAGCGTCATGGCGATGATCACGTAGAGCCACTTCTCGACCACCTCGCGGTCGACACCGGTGGTCTTGATCAGCACGAAGGCGAGGATCGAGCCGAGGATCAGCTCCCATACCCCCTCCACCCAGAGGTGGACCACCCACCACCAGTAGAACTTGTCCAGGACCAGGTTGTCGGGGTTGTAGAAGGAGAAGAGGAACAGCACCGCCAGCCCGGCCAGGCCGATCAGCAGCACCAGGGTGACCACCGTCTTGCGCCCCTTCAACACGGTCATCGCGATGTTGTAGAGGAACGCCAGGGCGACCACCACGATGCCGAGCTTGGTGATCGTCGGCTGCTCAAGGAACTCACGCCCCATGGTCGGCAGCAGGTCGTTGCCGGTGAGCTTGGCCAGACCCGCGTAGGGCACGGTGAGGTAGCCGAGGATGGTCAGGGCGCCGGCGACGAGGAAAATCCAGAACATCGCCAGCGCCAGTTTCGGGCTGTGCAGTTCGGTCTCCGACTCCTCCGGTACCAGGTAGTAGGCCGAGCCCATGAAGCCGAACAGCAACCAGACGATGAGCAGGTTGGTGTGGACCATGCGCGCGACGTTGAACGGGATCGCGGGGAACAGGAAGTCCCCCCAGACGTACTGCAGGCCGAGGATCAGACCGAACAGGATCTGGCCGACGAAGAGGCCGATGGCCGCGATGAAATAGGGTTTCGCGACCGCTTGCGACGAGTATTTCATGGTGTGCTCTCTCCCTTAACCCTGGATGTTCGGCGGCCAGTTGGCGTCGTTGATCTCGGAGGTGTATTTGAGGAACGCCGCCACCGCCTCCAGCTCGTCGTGGCTGAGGTTGAACTGGGGCATGCTGCGCCGCCCCGGTATGCCCTGCGGCGGGCGGCTGGCGATGAACGCCATGATTGCCTCGGTGCTTCCGCCGAAGCGCTGGTAGACGTTGCCCAGCTCCGGTGCGAAGTAGGCCCCCTCACCCATCAGGGTGTGGCAGCCGATGCAGTCGTTGCGCTCCCACACCGCCTTGCCCAGGGCCACCTGCGCGGTGAGGTTGCCCCGGTTGTCACGCTTGGGCAGGGCGCCCATGGTGTCGAAGCTGAGGGCGAGGAACAGCAGCAGAAAGAACACGGAACCTCCGAAGAAGATGTTCCGCGCCATCGTTTTGGTGAACGCTTGTGCCATGGATTGAGGTCCTCCCGTTGTGGCGGACCGCCCCTCTCGGCCGGGGGCGGGCCTTGCGTGACGGACCCGCCTTTCCCGAGGTCGGGTGGAGCGGGTTCGTCGCGGGGCCATTCAACTCCGCGCCATCGCCCGCAACCTTGACATTGGTCAACCCGCCTTTTCCGCTGCTGTGGAATGCTCACCTCAACGGCAATTTCGCCGTATCGAAGACAGGTTGGAGGCGACCCATGATCGAGGAGCTGAAGACCGGATTCCTGTTCGCCGGGTTGTCGGAAGAGCAGTTGGCGCGGGTCGCCGCGCGGGCGCGGCGGCTGAGCCTGGAGGAGGGCGAGGCGCTGTTCGAGCAGGGGGACGCCGCCGAGCGCTTCTTCCTGGTGCTGTCGGGGCAGATCAAGCTCTACCGGCTGTCGCCGGAGGGTAACGAGAAGGTGATCGAGGTGGTGGTGCCGGGGAGCACCTTCGCCGAGGCGCTGATGTTCCTCCATCGGCCGCGCTATCCGGTGGGGGCGCAGGCGCTCTATGCCGCCGAGCTGATCAGCATCGACGCCGCCGACTTCGCGGCGATGCTGCGCGAGTCGGTGGATACCTGTTTTCTGCTGCTCGGCGACATGAGCCAGCGGCTGCGCGGGCTGATCCGCGAGATCGACGATCTCAGCCTGCACAGCGCCACCTGCCGGGTGGCGGGGTATCTGGTCTCCAATCGGCCGGAGGTGGGGGATGAGTTCTCGTTGGAGATCCCCAAGCAGGTGTTGGCCTCGCGGCTATCGGTGAAGCCGGAGACCTTCTCACGGATCATCAAGTCGCTGGCGGTGGAGGGGATCATCGAGGTCAAGGGGAGCCGGGTGAAGATCAACGACGGCGAGGCGTTGCAGCGAGTGGCGGATGTCTGCGCGCTGCCGCATGACCGGTTGCAGTCGACGTTTCTTTATCCGTGCAAGCCGTCGTTTGTGCGGAATTGAGGGGGGGGGGCTTTCTGTGGTTATCGAGGTCCTACGAGAGGCACCGTAGGAGCGGCCCTGAGGCCGCGATGGCGCCGTTTCCGTTGACCTCCGCCGGTTTGTTTGGAGCACGGCACTCCGTACCATCGCGGCCTTGGGGCCGCTCCTACAGGGGCGGTTTTGTTGTAAGAGCGGCCCTTAGGCCGCGATGGCGCCGTTTCCGTTGACCTCCGCCGGTGTCTTTGGGGCACGGCACTCCGCACGATCGCGGCCTTGGGGCCGCTCCTACGGGGACGGTCTTGTTGTAGGAGCGGCCCCGAGGCCGCGATGGCGCCGTTTCCGTTGACCTCCGCCGGTGTCTTTGGGGCACGGCACTTCGCACGATCGCGGCCTTGGGGCCGCTCCTACGGGGGCGGTTTTGTTGTAGGAGCGGCCCTTAGGCCGCGATGGCGCCGTTTCCGTTGACCTCCGCCGGTT
>NZ_BAAHXB010000176.1:0-7050 GCF_054657215.1 Endothiovibrio diazotrophicus | reverse complement strand
GGCCGCTCCTACACGCGGGGTTTCGGGCCGTTCACGCCGCCTCGATGGAGAGCACCACCCCATCCACCGCGACCACCTTCACCGTGGTCCCCGCCGGCAGATCGGGCCCGGTCACTTTCCAGCGGCTGTCGTCCACCCGCACCCAGCCGGTGCCGTTGACGATCGCCTGCTCCAGGGTCAAGCGCCGCCCCACGTACTGCTCGCCGCGCCGATTGAGCAGCGGCCGGTCGGTCTGCAACGGCCGGCGGCGCAGGTAGAGCCGCGCCAGCACCACCGCCACCACCGAGAGCACCGCGAAGGCCGAGATCTGATACTCCCAGGCAAGATCGGGCAGCGCCCACAGCAGCACCCCCACCACTCCGGCGGCCAGTCCCAGCCAGATGAAGACCACCCCCGGCGCGAACACCTCCAGCGTGGCGAGCAGCAGCCCCGCCACCCACCAGTGCCAGAACTCCACCATGAACCCCTCCACTACGCCCCCTTCCCTTCGCGCGCCTTCAGCGCATCGCGGGCCAGCTCGCCGATGCCGCCGATCGCGCCGATCACCCCGGAGGCCTCCAGCGGCATGAAGATCAGCTTCTGGTTGTCGGCGGTGGCGATGGCCTGCAACGCCTCCACGTACTTCTGAGCGACGAAGTAGTTGATCGCGTTGACGTCCCCCTGGGCGATCGCCACCGAAACCATCTGGGTCGCCTTCGCCTCCGCCTCGGCCAGCCGCTCGCGCGCCTCCGCCTCGCGGAAGGCCGCCTCCCGGTCCCCCTCGGCGTTGAGGATCGCCGCCTGCTTCTCGCCCTCCGCCTTGAGGATCGCCGCCTGCCGGAAGCCCTCCGCCTCGAGGATCTTCGCCCGCTTCTCCCGCTCCGCCTTCATCTGCCGCGCCATCGAATCCACCAGATCCTTCGGCGGCGAGATATCCTTGATCTCGATGCGCGTCACCTTGATTCCCCACGGCGTGGTCGCCTCGTCCACCACGCCGAGCAGCCTGGCGTTGATCTCGTCGCGCTTGGAGAGCAGCTCGTCCAGGTCCATGGAACCCATCACCGTACGCACGTTGGTCATGGTCAGGTTGAGGGTCGCCCACTCCAGGTCGTTCACCTCGTAGGCCGCCTTCGGCGCGTCGATGATCTGGAAAAAGACCACCCCGTCCACCGTCACCACCGCATTGTCGCGGGTGATCACCTCCTGGGAGGGGACGTCGAGCACCTGCTCGCGCATGTTGAGCCTGGAACCGATGCGGTCGATCAGCGGCAGGATCAGGTTGAAACCGGGGCGCAGGGTGGTGGTATAGCGCCCCAACCGCTCCACGGTGAACTCCATCCCCTGGGGGACGATCTTCACCGACAGGACGGCCAACACCACGGCGAACAGCAGCAAGGCGAGGGCGAACAGACCAAGACCGCTCATGACGGATTCTCCTCTTTGGGTGGGCGCCCACCATAGCAGGAATCGGGAGAAGCGGACTATCGTGGGGAGCCCGGGGCGGGAAGGGGAAATCAGCCGCCGGAGCCGCGGCGCTCCAGCTCCTTCAGGGTCTCGGCAATCTCCTCCATGTCCACGTCCTCCAGGGAGGAGAGATCGATCTCGAAGCCGTCGCCGCTGAAGTGTTCGCCGACGTCCACCGGCGGCGCCTCGGCGGCGGGCGCGGGGGCCGCCGGCCTGGGGGCGGCGGCAGCCGACGGCGACGCCCCTTCCAGCCGCTCGGCCAGCAGATCGAGCAGTTCGGCCAGCCGACCGAAGTGGTTGCGGGCGTAGAGGATGAAGGCCTTGTCGGCGCCGTTCACCTCCTCGCAGATCACCCGCTTGCCCGAGGCGAACTCGGTCTCGATCGCCCCCGTCCGCACCGCACCGCGGTCGCGCCGCCGATCCTGGCCATGGACCCCGGCCCACGGCCCCGGCGTCGAACCGTCGAGCAGATCGCGCATCCGCTCGGCCATCTCACGGGCCTCTTTGGCGACGGACTCTTTCATTCAGTGGGTGGAACGGACTGACGGTAACCTAACGCATTTTCGTTGAACGGGAGGCGCCGGATACTACCTCTCCGAGGGCTTCAATGCTACTCGCCTACGCCCTCCAATCCAACTGATCCGGAGCCCTCTTTACGCTCCATGACGAAAGGCGCGCGACGCCGCGTCCTCCGCGTTGACCACAGGCGCCGAATCGAGGCGCCGCAAGCCCCTGCCGGTTCTCCGCCGCCGACTCCTGCGGCTCCAGCGGGTGCAGATGGCTTGATGACGGCTACAACAGCCCGAACCAGAAGGCGCAGCCGCCGGACATGAAGTGGATCAGGGTGACCCCCGCGAGGTTGCGGTTGCGCAGGTAGAAGATGCCGAAGACCACCCCGCTGATCAGCGTCAGGATCACCGCGCTGAAGCCGAAGTGGAGGTGGAACATGCCGAACAGCGAGGAGGTGAGGAAGACCGACTTGATCCCCCGCCGGTCGTTGAGGAAGCGCAGGAAGGCGGTGAGGAAGAAGCCGCGGGCGACCAGCTCCTGGAGGAAGCTGTGGACGAAGTAGGTGATCGTCCCCACCAGCTCGAACCCGCCCGGTTTTCCCGGCAGCATGTCGTAGTGGGAGAGGGTCGCCGAGAGGATCGCCACCAGAGCGGTGAAGACCAGCGAGACGACCACCCCCTCCTTCAGCGACTGGCCGAACCCCTCGCGGCTCAGCCCCAGTTCGCGCAGCGGCATCTTCATCAGGCGGATGATGAACAGACTCGGCAGCAGCAGGATCATCAGGTACTCCCAGGCGAAGGCCTGGGTGTAGATGTTGACCTCGACGATGGAGCGGGCGAGCAGGTTGTTGACGATGGTGCCGATCGACATCACGCCCAGGCTGTAGAGGAAGAACTGGCCGAACTGCTGCTGGGTGCGGGCACTCTCCAGTTGCTGTTCGAGCAGTTGCACCCGTTCGCTGACGTCCGCGATCACCGCCACCACGCCGACCGGCTCGCCCTCCTCGTTGGTCAACAGATTGGTGCGCACCACCAGATGGAGGGTAGCCCCCGCCGCATCCTCGATCTGGATCTCCGCGGTGTGCGGGGTGGCGGGATCGTAGATCGCCTCCAGCACGCAGTCGTTGAGCCGTTCCAGCTCGCTGCGGTCGATGAAGGTCTGGGCGAAGCTCTGCCCCAGCACCTCGTCGGCGGTCACCCGCAGCAGCCGCTCGGCGGCGGGGTTGAGCATGATCACGCTGCCCTTGCGATCCATCGACAGCACCGCGTCGCGCATGCTCTCGATGGTCTCGCCGGCGAGCAGCCCGGAGGTCTGGTAAAGATCACTCATCGTTCTATAGGTCTTTGATTATTTTTTCGAATTTCCGGAAAAACGAGCGGCGCAGTATCCCACTCCCGGACGCCTCCCGACAAGGGAGCGCCGCCCCGCCCGGCACATCCGCCGTTCGTCTATCACTCACCGCTCCGTTGGTGGCGAGCACTCCACCATCAACACGTTTGCCGAATAGGGCCGGCCGGCCCCCAGCCGGCCCTACTCGGCAAACGTGTCGGGGAGGTCGTTCTCGTAGAGCACCACGTCCCCCGCCCGCAGGGTGGGCTCGATGTGGGCGCGGGCATCGTCCAGGTTGCGGGCAACGTAGAGCTTCTCCTCCGGCCAGCCGGCGGCGCGCAGCCCCTCCTGGATCGGCCGGGTCTGCTTCGGCCCGACCAGCACGATGTAGTCGGCGCTCTCGGCGGCCCGCTCGCCGAAGGCACGGTTGGCGCGCTCCTGCTCGGCGCCCAGCTCGATCATGCCAGGGGTGATCAAGATGCGCCGCCCCCCGCCCATCGCCCGCAGCACCGCCAGCGCGCCCATGGCGCCGGTGGGGTTGGCGTTGAAGGCGTCGTCGATGATCGTCACCCCGCCCGCCCCCTTGATCAGCTGCAGCCGGTGCGGCACCGGCTTCACCGCGCGGATGGTGCGGGCGATGGCCACGGGCTCCACCCCCAGCTCGCCGGCCACCGCCACCGCGGCGAGCAGGTTGGCGACGTTGTGGGCACCGAGCAGGCGGGTCTCGATGGCGATCTCCCCATGGGGCGTGACCGCGGTGAAGCGGGTGCCGGCAGCAGTGGTCTCCACCGCCTCGGCCCGGTAGTCGGCCTCGGGGTGGAGGCCGTAGCGGACGACCCGCGCCCGCGTGCGGTCGGCCACCGCGCGGACGTTGTCGTCATCCCAGTTGAGCACCGCCAGCCCGTCGGCGGGCAGCGCCTCGATCAGCTCCGCCTTGGTCGCCTGCACCGTCTCCAGGGAGCCGAAGGTCTCCAAGTGCTGGGGGCCGATGGCGGTGAGCACGCCGATGCGCGGACCGGCGAGGCTGCACAGCTCGCGGATGTCGCCGCGCTTCTTGGCCCCCATCTCGACCACGAAGAGCTGGTGGATCGGCTTGAGGCGGCTCCGCGCGGTGATGGTGACCCCCATCGGCGTGTTGTAGCTCTCGGGGGTGATCAGGGTGGTGAAGTGGCGGCCGAGCACCTCGCCGAGGAGGAACTTGGTGGAGGTCTTGCCGTAGGAGCCGGTGATGCCGATCACCCGCAGGCCGGTGACGGCGCGGATGGCGCGGCGGGCGTCCTCCAGGTACCAGCGCTGGATGGCGCGCTCCACCGGGTGGAGCAGGAGGTTGGCGGCGAGCAGCAGCAGCGGCGAGGCGAGCGCGACCGCACCGAGCAGGGCGACGCAGCCCGCGCCGAGGCCGTTGATCACGGCGACGAGGGCGAGCAGCGCGGCGAGGGCCAGGGAGAGGCCGTAGAGCCGCTTGGCCCGGGCGGTCATCACCAGCGCCTTCTTCTGCGGCCGTTCACGGCGCAGCAGATTGAGCAGCAGATAGAGCCCGCCCCACACAGCGACCAGCCAGGGACCCGCCGCCGGCGCCAGCAGCGGAACGGCGGCGAGCGGCGGCAGGGCGACGACAAGGTTGCGCCGCGCCCAGCGCAGGTAGCGGCCGGCGAAGTAGCCGTTCTGCTGCGCCATGTGCAGGTCGAAGCGGAGCTTGCGGGCGGTGTAGGCGAACCAGAGGGCGGTGGCGGCGTAGGGGATGATCGATTCCATGGAGACTCAGGGGAGGGCGTAGGGGACGCGCACGAAGGAGTGGCGTTCGGGGGCGAAGTCCTTGGTATTGCGGGTCACCAGGGTCAGGCCGTGGTGCTGCGCCAGGGCCGCCTGCAGGGCGTCGGGCAGTTTCCAGCGCTGCTCGCGGCGCAACCGGGCCGCAAGGTCGGCCACCGGGGTGTCAATGGTAAGCGCGGGAAAGGTGTCGAGCAGGCGCGCGGCGAGCGCCCCCCGATCGGTGGGAAAGCCGGCCAGCACCTCGGCGCGGGTGATCACCGAGATCACCGCCTCCGCCTTCACCTCGCGCAGGTAGGCGGTGGCCGGAGGGATGCCGTTGAAGTGGTCGATGAGGATCACCGAATCGAGCAGGAGTCTCACCGTTCCCACTCGTCGCGTGACTTCACCTGATACGCCAGACCGTCCTCTCCGGCCCAGGATCCGGAGGTCTCGTCGAGCAGCGCGTCGAAATCCCCGATCCGCTCGCGGCTCTGCCGGTAGTAGCGCACCGCCCGGCGCACCACCTCGGTCATCGGCACATGCTCCTCGGCGGCGCGCCGTTCCAGCCACGCCTTGTCGTCGTCGGCGATGTTGACGATGGTGCGGGTCATCTCCAGCCCCTCTGCGATATCACTTGCCGACAAACGATATCACCATTCGACCCACGGTCAAGACGCGGAGGCGGCTCTTCGCCCGCCTACCCGGCGGAGCGCCTCGCCTCCCCCGGGCGCAGCCCGTCGATAGTGGCGAGCAGGGCGTCGAAGGGCTCGACGAAGAGGCGCAGACCGTCGGCCAACAGCTCGTCGCCCACCTCCTCCAGGTCGATCCCCAGCGCCGCCAGTTCGGCCACCACCCGCTCGGCCTCGTCGATCCCCTCGCTCACCGTGCCACCGACCACCCGGCCGTGTTCGCGCAGCGCATCGATGGTCCCCTCGGGGAGGGTGTTGACGGTGTAGGGTCCGATCAGCGGCTCCACGTAGAGCAGGTCGGGGTAGGCCGGATTCTTCACCGAGGTGGAGGCCCACAGCGGTCGCTGCGCCTGCGCCCCGGCGGCCCCCAGCCGCGCCCAGCGGACGCCGTCCAAGAGATCGGAGAAGTGGCGGTAGATCAGCTTGGCATTGGCCACCGCGGCACGGCCGGACAACCCCGCGGCGGCCTCCCCGCCGAGGGCCTCCAGCCGCCGATCTACCGCGCCGTCGATGCGGCTGAGGAAGCAGCTCGCCACCGAGGCGACCTCCGCCACCGGCTCGCCGTGCTCGCGCCGCCACTCCAGGGCGCAGAGGTATCGGTCGGCCACCTCGGCGTAGCGGGAGCGGGTGAAGATCAAGGTGAAGTTGACGTGGATGCCACGGCGCAGCAGCGCCTCCCCCGCCTCCAGGCCGGCACGGGTGGCCGGCACCTTGATCATCAGATTGGGGCGGCCGACCGCGGCATGCAGCCGCTCGGCCTCCGCCACGCTGGCCCAGGCGTCGTCGGCCAGATGGGGCGAGACCTCCAGGCTGACGAAGCCGTCGCGCCCGTCGGTGCGGCGGTAGACCGGCAGCAACTGGTCGCAGGCATCGGTCACGTCGGCCACCGCCAGCCGCTCGTAGATCGCGGGGGTGGAGAGCCCGTCGGCGGCGAGGCGGGCGATCGGCGCGCGGTACTCGTCGCCGGAGGAGATCGCCTTGTTGAAGATCGCCGGATTGGAGGTGACGCCGCGCAGCGACTCGGTGACCACCCGCCGCTTCAGCGAGCCGTCCTCCAGCATGCGGCGGGTGAGGTTGTCCAGCCAGTAGCTCTGGCCGTGGTGGGAGAGTTCGTTCAGCGGATTCATGGTCGGCCTCCTCCGGATTCACGGGATCACGCGTTGTCCGCTAAATGTAGATCATTTTTATCGGAAATTAAGAGGGGGGGCATGGACGCGCGCCCCATCCACCACTCGTTCCCACGCTCTGCGTGGGAACGCCCTCTTCGACGCTCCGCGTCGTGACGAACGGAGGCACGCCGTCTACGGCGCCACATCGCCCTCTAGGA
>NZ_BAAHXB010000175.1:0-7751 GCF_054657215.1 Endothiovibrio diazotrophicus | reverse complement strand
GCCTAGCTCCAGGACGCAGAGCGTCCAAGGCTCCTGGTTACGACGCAGAGCGTCGTAACCAGAGATCCGAACAGGCGGAAGGGGGGTAAACCTTAGTCAACCCCTCCGCCCTCCGTCTGAAGCCGGAGACCTGAAGCCTCACTCACAATCCGCATCATCCTCCGCCACCGTCGCCGGCTCCTTCGGCTCCGCGGCCGCCTTCAGATAGGCCGTGCTCTTCTCCGCGTCCATCGGCACCCCCATTCCACTGGCGTAGATCTTCCCCAACAGCATGTTCGCCGGACGGTAGCGCTGGGCCGCCGCCTGCTCCAGCCAGTGGAGCGCCGTCGGCACGTCGCGCTCCACCCCCTCGCCGTCCAGATACATCTTGCCTACCAGGAACTGCGCCTCGCGCACATCGTCTTCCGCCGCCTCGGTAAGCAGCGCCAGGGCACGGCTGTGGCGCCCCCGCTCCAGGGCCGCGCGCCCCTCCGAAAGTGCATCGGCGAAGGCGCCGGTGGTGAGCAGCAGGGCAGCCAGCAGGGTCAGGATTCGGGACATGGGGCGCTCCTTCGGCAGTCGATCTGGCGACGGGGTTGTCGGCCTCGCAAGGGACGACCCCGAGGTCGTGGGTATCGGAAGGAAGGTTAAAGGCGAAAGGTCAAAGGTTAAAGGGCGACGTGCCTGCTGCAACGATGTCCCCACCCCACCGCACGCTTCGACCACCGCAACCTGAAATCCGCACCCACCGTATCCGGGCGGTCTTGCCTTTGACCTTTGACCTTTGACCTTTGACCTTTGACCTTTTACCTCTCGCCTTTAACCTGGGGACCGACCACCTCCGCCCACCCCAACCGCTCCACCACCGCCCGGAAACAGCCGCTCAACGGCGCCCGCAGCACCAGCGGCTCACCGCTCACCGGATGCTCCAGGCGCAGCTCCAGCGCATGCAGCAGCAGCCGCCGGCACCCCAGCGCCTCGGCGAACAGCCGGTTGTGGGGTCCCTTGCCGTAGCGGACATCGCCGATGATCGGGTGGGAGAGGTGCTTCAGATGACGGCGCAGCTGATGCTTACGGCCGGTGGAGGGGGTGAGTTCGAGCAGCGAGTAGCGGCTGGAGGGGAAACGGTCGACGGCGTAGGGGAGCTCCACCGTCGCCAGCCTGCGGTAGTCGGTAAGCGCGGCGAGCGGCGCCCGCTCGCCGTTGCGGCGATACTCGCTCACCCCGTCGGGCAGATCCTTCAGCGGGTGGTCGACCCGCCCCCCTTCGTCGCACCAACCGCGCACCACCGCCAGATAGCGCTTGCTCACCCGCCCCGCGCTGAAGGCGGCGCCGAGACGGGCGGCGATCTCCGGCGAGAGGGCGAACAGCAGCAACCCGGAGGTGGGCTTGTCGAGGCGGTGGGCCGGATAGACCCGCCGCCCCAGGCGATCGCGCACCAGCTGCACGGCGAAACGGGTCTCCCGGCGGTCGATCTCGCTACGATGGACCAGCAGCCCCGACGGTTTGTCCACCGCCACCAGCCACTCGTCCCGGTAAAGGATCGGAGGCGCCGCCACGGCTGCGCGGGCGCGCTACTCAGCGCGGGGCATGACTGCCACGGCCGTGGCCCGAACCGCGACGGTCGCCGCCATCACGGAAGGAGCGCCGGCCGTTGCCGCCGCCGGGACCGCCCCCGCTGGGACCACCGCGGCGCGGCCCACCCTTGCTGAAGAACTTCTTCTGGCCCGGCTTGCCATCGCGGCCGCCGAGGCGCGGCTCGGGGCGACGCGGCTCCAGCCCCTCCAGCACGTGGCGCTCCACCTTCTGGCCGGTGAGCCGCTCGATGCGCTGGACGTTGCCCCAGTCGCGCGGCCCGACCAGGGAGATGGCGGTACCCGAGGCGCCGCCGCGACCGGTGCGGCCGATGCGGTGGATGTAGTCCTCGGCGGCCATCGGCAGGTCGAAGTTGATGACGTGGCTCAACCCCTTGATGTCGAGCCCGCGGGCGGCCACGTCGGTGGCCACCAGCAGCCGCACCTGACCGCGCTTCATCCGCTCGATGGTGCGCCGACGCGCGCCCTGCTGCATGTCGCCGTGGAGCGCCGCGCTGTGGTGGCCCGCCTCGCGCAGCAGGTCGGCCAGCTCGTCGGCGGCCCGCTTGGTGGCGGTGAAGATCACCGCCTGACTCAGCTCCGGATCGCTGACCAGCCGATCGAGCAGGGCGTGCTTGTGATCGAGATCATCGGCCTGGTGCAGGCGCTGCTCGATCGACTCGTGGCGCACCTTCACCCCCGCCACCTGGACCTGCGCGGGGTCGTTCAGCAGCTCGCGCGCCACCGCCTCGATCGGCCCCTCCAGGGTCGCCGAGAAGAGCAGGGTCTGGCGATCGGACGGGGTCGCCGCGGCGATCTTCTTCACCTCATCGACGAAGCCCATGTCGAGCATGCGGTCCGCCTCGTCGAGGATCAGCACCTCCAACCGCGAGAAGTCGACCCGCCCGCGCTCCATGTGGTCCATCAGCCGCCCGGGGGTGGCCACCAGGATGTCCAGCGGCGCGCTCAGCATGCGGATCTGCGGCGGATACGGTACGCCGCCCACCACCGAGGTGAAGCGCAGCCGCTGGAAGCGGCCCAGCTCGGCCACCGATTCACTGACCTGGGTGGCCAGCTCACGGGTCGGGGTGAGCACCAGCACCCGCGGGCCGTGGCCCCGGGTCTTCGGCGGCTGGAGCAGGCGATTGAGGGTCGGCAGCACGAAGGCGGCGGTCTTGCCGGTGCCGGTCTGGGCCGAGGCCATCAGGTCACGGCCGGCGAGGGCCACCGGAATCGCCTCGCGCTGGATGTCGGTGGCGTCGGTGAAACCGCACGCCTCCACGGCACGCAGCAGCTTGGGATCGAGATCAAGGTCGGAAAAGGACGGACTGGTAGACAAAAGGGGACACCCTCTCCACCCGGCGGGCGGAAATCGTCGAAAAAAAATGAGCTCAGGGAATCGTGGCGAAGGACGCCAGGCTCCAGGAGACGGAAACGTCACCAACCTGGAAACCAGCAAACCGGATCGAGAATCCGGTGGAGAGGTCAGAGACGAACCCGCCGCCACGCAAAACCGCGGCAGCAGGCAGGGGGCGGACTATACGCGAACCCTCCGCGCAATGCGAGGAGAATATTATTTCCCGCTAATATTTATCCGCTACCGCTCCACATCGGAGGCGCAACGGGGCGCTCGCCCCACCCGGAATCCGCTCCCGCCACCCCATAGGCAAAATCGCAGCGCGAGGTTACATTTAGGGCCATGAGCAAGAAACACGAAAAAGTGCTGGAGACCCTCTTCTCCCCGCAGATGAGCGGCAACATCCACTGGAAGGAGATCGAGGCGCTGCTCAATCACCTGGGAGCGGAGCTGATCGAGACCCGCGGCGCCACCGTCACCGCGCGGCTCAACGGCCGCGAGTACGTCCTCCACCGCCCCCACCACGGCGCCGCCATGGGCAAGAGCGAACTCCACCACCTGCGCGAATTCCTCGCCTCCGCCGGCGTCCGCGCCCACTGAGGCGTCGTGGGGCGGGAGACACAGCGGGAGAACGGTACGCGCGCGCCATTGTCGGGTTGAGACCGGTGCCTCCGCCTGTACCGTGCGCCCCCTCCCTGCGACCTTGACGCATAGGGCACCCCGCGGGCGCCGTGCGAAACGAAACCACCTCGCTCCCGGACAGTCCATGGCGCCCACCGGGGGCGCCCTATACGAGACACCCGCCGCTCCTCACTTCATCGCCTCGCGCAACGCCTCGATCACCGGGGCGGTGTCGGGGCGCACCCCGCGCCACAGGTGGAACGACTCCGCCGCCTGCTCCACCAGCATGCCCAGCCCATCGACCGCACGCACCACGCCGTGGCCCATCGCCCACCTGAGGAAGGCGGTGGGCTCCGCGGCATACATCATGTCGTAGCAGAAACAGCCGCGGGCGAGCAGCGCCGACGCAATCGGCGGCACCTCGCCCTGCAGGCTGGCGGCCGTGCCGTTGATCACCACGTCGAAGGGCTCGGCCGCGAGATCGAAGCCGCCACCGGCCACCTCGCCCGCATCGGCGAACAGCCGCGCCAGCTCCTCGGCGCGGACAGCGGTGCGGTTGGCGACGACCAGTTGCGCCGGACGGTGCTCGAGGATCGGCTGGAGCACCCCACGCACCGCGCCGCCCGCCCCGAGGATCAACACCCGCCGCCCCTCCAGAGCAACCCCGTGGTTGTGCGTCAGGTCACGCACCAAACCGATGCCGTCGGTGTTGTCGCCGTAGAGGGTCCCATCGTCATCGAAACGCAGGGTGTTCACCGCGCCGGCCCGCTCGGCCCGTGGCGAGCGCCGCTCGGCGGCGGTCCACGCCTGCTGCTTGAAGGGCACGGTGACGTTGAGCCCGCGCCCCCCCTCCGCGCGGAACGCCGCCACCGCCGCCGGGAACCCCCCCTCTTCGACGAGGATCGCCCGGTACTCCAGGTCCTGCGCGGTCTGCGCGGCGAAGCGGGCGTGGATGGCGGGGGACTTGCTGTGGGCGATGGGGTTGCCCATCACGGCGTAGCGGTCGGTCATCGGGACTCCTCCGGGTTGGCGTGTCGGCGGAGGAATGTAGCACGAGGGGCGAAAGACGATGGGGCGGATCGGGGATGGGGGCGCAGGATGGCGCGATCACCCTCACGGCGGGAGTAGACAACAAAAAACCTCTTACTATGCTCGAACAGTGAAAATATTTACGTTAAATTTTGGTGAATAATTCATTACAGCCATTCATTGACCGACAGTCCCCCTGTAGACGGCGACCCACTCGAACCCGGACAACCCGTCTTCCGCCCCCCTCCCCCTACCCAAGGTGATCCATGGAGCTCAAAAACCTCAACCAGATCGAGAACGCCACCCACTTCGGTCGCCCCGAGCTGTTCCGCCTCGGCACCGCGCTGCTGTTCATCGTCGCCATCCTGCTGTTCGCCGGCATGCGCATGGGCCACGTCCCCGGCGGCTTCCTGCTGGTGGCCGCGGCGATGATCGGCGGCTACATGGCGATGAACATCGGCGCCAACGACGTTGCCAACAACGTCGGCCCCGCGGTGGGATCGAAGGCGATGACGCTCGGCGGGGCGATCATCATCGCGGCGATCTTCGAGGCCTCCGGCGCACTGATTGCCGGCGGCGACGTGGTCGGCACGATCAAGAAGGGGATCATCGACCCGGCACTGATCGCGAATGCCGACACCTTCATCTGGCTGATGATGGCCGCACTGCTCGCCGGCGCCATCTGGCTCAACATCGCCACCGCCGTCGGTGCGCCGGTCTCCACCACCCACTCCATCGTCGGCGGGGTGCTCGGCGCCGGCATCGCCGCCGGCGGGCTGGGGATCGCCAACTGGGGCAAGATGGGGCAGATCGCCGCCAGTTGGGTGATCTCGCCGGTGCTGGGCGGGCTGATCGCCGCCGGATTTCTCTACCTGATCAAACGCACCATCACCTACCGCGCCGACATGGCGGAGGCGGCGAAGCGGATGGTGCCGATCCTGGTGGCGGTGATGGCGTGGGCCTTCGGCACCTACCTGATGCTCAAGGGGGTAAAGAAGATCTGGAAGGTGGACTTCCTCACCGCGGCGCTGATCGGCGCCGCCCTGGCGGCGCTGGTCTACGCGGTGGTGCGGCCGCTGGTCGCCCGTGCCGCCGGGCGGATCAGCAACGACAAGCAGGGGGTCAACTCACTCTTCACCCTGCCGCTGATCTTCGCCGCAGCGCTGTTGAGCTTCGCCCACGGCGCCAACGACGTGGCCAACGCGGTGGGCCCGCTGGCGGCGATCAACGACGCGATCCTCCACGGCGGGGTGGCGAAGAAGGCGGCGATCCCGCTGTGGGTGATGATGGTCGGCGCACTCGGCATCGCCATCGGGCTCGCCCTCTACGGACCGAAGCTGATCCGCACGGTGGGCTCCGAGATCACCGAACTGGACCAGACCCGCGCCTTCTGCATCGCCATGGCGGCGGCGATCACCGTGATCGTCGCCAGCCAGCTGGGGCTGCCGGTAAGCTCCACCCACATCGCGGTGGGCGGGGTGTTCGGCGTCGGTTTCCTGCGCGAATATTTGAAGATCACCTACGCCAAGATGATCGACGAGATCAAGGAGCACCACCCGGCGGAAGATCACAAGGTCGTGGAAGCGTTCATCGAGGAGTTCAAGCGCGCCTCGATCGCCGAGAAGGGGGAGATGCTGCGCCGGCTGAAGCAGAAATCGGCCGCCACCACCCTGACCAAGAAAGAACGCAAGGGGCTGCGCAAGGTCTACCGCCACGAACTGGTGAAGCGCTCGCACCTGCTCAAGATCGCCGCCGCCTGGGTGATCACCGTGCCCGTCTCCGGCCTGCTCGCCGCGCTGCTCTACTACACCATCCGCGGGATGATGCTGCCCTAGGAGCCTGTCGGACTATGGATGAATCGGCCGCGAAAGCGCCCCCCGGAAGTGCCAGGCCAAGGCGCGGTGCGCGGCCGGCGGCTCCGGGCGTCCTGCCCTCCCGCCGCATACCGGCCGTCCTGGCCGTAATGGTGATCCCTTGGGCCGAGCGCCGCAACGCGGGTCTGGCACTTCCGACCGCCGCTATTCTTGACAAAAATACTCAGGCACATAGCCTTCAGGGGGAACCCACCCAAAAAGAGGCGCGCCACCATGGGATTGAAACCGCTGATCCAACGCTGGCAGAACAGCGACGAGGCTCCCCGCGGCGACAACCGCTACGAGGTGCAACTGCCGCTAAGGGACGCCGCCCGGCTGGCGGCGCTGAACGCCATGTATCCCGGCCGGGGAGAGGCGCGGATGCTCGCCGAGCTGATCGGCGCCGCCCTCGACGAGGTGGAGAAGGCCCTCCCCTACGTCCCCGGCCAGCGGGTGGTGGCCGAGGACGAGTTCGGCGACCCGATCTTCGAGGACGTCGGCCCCACCCCCACCTTCTGCGACCTCACCCGCCACTTCCGCAAGGAGCTATCCGGCACCAGTCACTGAGGATCGATGGCGCTTTCACCGATATTCGTCACGACGCCCCATGCGTAGGAGATGTGCAATGACCACCCTCACCCACTTCGACGACGACGGCTTCCTCGACGACCCGCGGCGCTGGGACTGGCAACTGGCCCGCAGCCTCGCCCGCCGCGACGGCCTCGGCGAGCTGAGTGATGCCCACTGGACGGTGATCGGCGAGCTGCGCCGCCACTACCGCCACTGCGGCGGCCTGCCCCCCTTCGGCCACGTCTGCCACGTCTGCGGCCTCGATCACCATTGCCTCGACGCCCTCTTCTCCACCCCCCGCGAGGCGTGGCGCCTGGCCGGCCTGCCCAACCCCGGCGAAGAGGCGAAGGCCTACATGTAGCGGCATATTTCACGCCCGCATGCAAGCCCCCGGAGGGTGCTTATACACACCTATCAACAACCGAGCGTTTGATTTGCCCCGCGGTTGCATCATCAACTAATCAGCATTCGCTTATATTCCTTAACTGATTGATTTCATTATCGGTAGTTGGGTTGACGAAAATTTCGCCAACCCGACTCCAAGCCCCGTGGTGGCGGCCTTCGCGGCCGTTTCCCAGGGACTATCCACAAAGTTATCCACAGGTTTTGTGGAAAACCCCGAAAAAACCCTTAGCAGCAGAGAGTTAGCCCTTAATCCGTTATAGAACATTAACAATGGGCGGTAAGTGGGGATGTCAGGCGTCAGGCGAAAGAAGTATGGCGAGCAAAACCAAGATCAACCCACTGTCCCCCTCTCGTTTCCACGCT
>NZ_BAAHXB010000174.1:0-7916 GCF_054657215.1 Endothiovibrio diazotrophicus | reverse complement strand
GGAGACGACCACCAACAGGTCGTAGTCCGAGAAATAGCGATGGATCGGGTCCTCCACCCAATCCCCGCGGGCGTAACTGCCGAAGAGCACCAGCCAGTCGAGGGGAACGGTCGAGCAGAGCACCTCCTTGATGCGTTCAAGCTGATACCGCTTCGCCTCCGGGAGGTGATCGAGGGTGTTGGTGAGGCAGCGAGGGGCCTTGTCGGGGGGATCGGAAGGGACAGTGGTCATGGCGTGGAGAACGAAGCCGCTATGTTGTTTTGCACAGTATTGAGGGGTTGCCGAGCGCTTTCAAGGCTGGAAGGTCAAAAAGCGCTCAACCTCGGTTTTTCCCATCTCACGGGGGTGACGAGTACCGGAAAAGCGGATGATGAAACGTATCCAGTAGACGTATGCCTGCTCGGTACGATAGCTGTAATGCAACGTCTTGATTCGCTCCCGTATCTGCTGAAGCAGCCGCGGAGGGCGCGGAGAGGGGTGGGCATCATTCATGATCCTCTACCTTTCGCGAACGACTGCTGTTCATATTAACAGTATCTGTGTTTCTTGCAAGGGCATATTTTTGGGGAAACCGATAACATCGTGAAATAGTTGAGAATATGGGTGATAATTCGCGGAAAAAGGAGAGGAATATGCGACGAATAAGCCATCGTGACGTTATAGGCGACATTTCAGTTGCAATTCTCGGGGCGGGTATTTCACGAGACGATGGGGTAGCCCATTGTTGAGAAGACGAAATTTTGATGTGGCCGAATCAGCGCTATGGGCGATGAATGGCAGATGGGCCGCCGAATAGTAGTTGCTGCCGACGCTACAGTTTTTTCTTACAAAGCGTGTCGATATATGCCGATACAAAGAACGAGAAAAACCTGCTATAAACGGAGCGGAGCAAGCGAACCGCACAACGAGTTGGTGCGGTTCGCTTGCTCCGCTTCGTTTACAAGGAAATTCTCATTCTTCTCCTCGACATCTACGACACGCGGTAGTCAACTGAGATAGCGCGGAACAACTACTCGCCCGAACTGACGTCTCCTACGTCGGCGCAGTTCAGCTCAAACGTTAGCCTCTAAATAGAGCATGGAAACCAAGTATACATTTATCGCAAATGCCAGCCACGATGAAAAGAACAAAATTACAGGCATTGGCATGGCGCTACATCAAGCAGACAAACCCAAAAGAAATGGTGTTCTCATAGAAGAAATCAAAGAAGCATACGATGGCATCCCAAACAAAATCATAGAGTTGTTTGCTATTTATCGTGCTCTGGAAATCGCAAGAGAAAGAAACTATCAAATTGTTAGAGTCCGTTCAGATTACAACCTAATAAGAACCAAGCTTAAGGAAGGCTATGAGCAACATATCGGATTTGAAAGAGAAGATCTCCATGGAGAAATATTGAGAATGACTTCTGATTTTAAGTTGATACAGTTCTCATACAAGCCTAGAAGAAAAAACCAAATGGCTCGTCAGCTAGCAAGGGAGGCAAGGACACTCAATTCTCCAATTAGAAGAACTGATCTTGATTCCATATTTGCAGTTTATGAACAATAGGCTATCAATGCAAATTGAGAGAGATGCGTCGCTGTCACCCAGCGTCCCTCATTTGCGTCGTTAAGACTCAAACGAATCGTAGTGCCCACCAATCGCAAAAACGTAGATACAGGTATCGTCGAATTTATATACAAGCCTGTCTTTCTGGCTAAGCCGCCTCGACCAAAACCCCGTGAGATTGTGGCGCAGGGCTTCCGGCTTCCCCAGCCCCGTACGAGGATCGCCACGCAGCATCTCCTTCAATATCGCTCGAAGGTTCTTGTGCATCCGTGGGTCGCGCTGTCGCAAATCCTCGGACGCCTCCCAGGACCGCCCCTCAAAGACCAACGATCTCATCCAACTGCTCTTGCGAGGGTGTATACCCGGTGCCGGCGGCGTGGGTCGCGCTGGATTCCGCGATCTGGTGCATGAGGCTTCTGTTTTGCAGGACGTACAGGGTTTCCTGATCGCGCTCCCAGTCTTCAGCGCTCATCACAACGAAGTCCGCCCCGTTGCGGCGGGTAACCCGCAACGGAATATGCTGATTAACCACCTGTTCCACAAAGCCTTTCAACCCATCGCGAAACTTGTTGACGCTCGTGCTTTCCATCGACGGCCCCTCATCACGTACGGTAGTACCGTACATTCTAGGCAGGAAGCACCAACGAGACAAATTCAGCCGACCCGAAACGCTACGCGCCCGGTTATATCCTGAACTTCTGAATCTCTTCGTCGAGAACGTGGCTGAGACGCCGCAGTTTCTCGCCCTCCCTCGCCGTATCCTCGGAGCCCTTGGCCGTCTCCGCGGCGACGTAGCTGATCGTGGCGATATTGCGGTTCATCTCCTCGGCGACTCCGCTCTGCTGCTCCACCGCGCCGGCGATCTGCACCGTCATGTCGGTGATGGAGGTGACCGCCGCGATGATGCTGTCCAGCGAGGCGCCCGCGCGGGAGGCCTCTTCGACGCTCTCGGTCACCGCCTCCTGCCCTTCCCGCATCACCGCCACCGCCTGTTCGGCGCCGCTCTGGACGCGCTCGATGATCTGCTGGATCTCCGCGGTGGAGACTTGGGTGCGTTGGGCGAGGTTGCGGACTTCGTCAGCGACCACCGCGAAGCCGCGCCCCTGCTCGCCGGCGCGGGCCGCTTCGATGGCGGCGTTGAGGGCCAGCAAGTTGGTCTGCTCGGCGATGCCCTTGATGACGTCGATGACGGTGCCGATGCTGACCGTGTGCTGCTCCAGTTCGTGCATCACGTTGGCCGCCCGTTCCACCTTGCCGGCCATCGAGCCGATGGAGTCGACCGTCCGCCCGACCACCGCCTTGCCGGCAACCGCCTGGGCGCTCGCTTCGTTGGCGTGGTCGGCGGCGCGGGAGGCGTTGCCCGCTACCGTGGCGACCGTCGCCGACATCTCGTTCATGGCGGTGGCGACGATCTCGGTCTCGGCCTGTTGGCGTTTGACGCCCTGCCCGGTCTGCTCGGTGACGGCGGCCATCTGTTCGGCGGAGGCGGTCAGGTCGGTCGCCGTGTCGGTCAGTTTCACGATGACATTGCGGAAACGCGCGCCCATCTCGTTGAACGTGCTGCCGAGCACGCCCAGTTCATCGTCGCCGACGCTCTCGATGTGGGCGGTGAGATCGCCGCCACCGAGGCGGCGCGCGGCCACCACCACCCGCGACAAGGGCTTGGTGATGATCGCCCGGACCAGCAGGATCACGCTGAGGATGGCGACCACGGTACTGCCGGTGAACATGACCACCGAGCTGACGATGGAGGTGTGCAGGGCGTCGCCCTGCGCCCGCTTCATCTTCTGCAGGTGGGCCTCCTTCTTCGCGTCGATCTCCGCCAGCTGTTCGTCGGCCCGCTGGAAGCCGTAGCCGACGATCACCTGGCCGAGTTCGATCTCTTCGTGGACGATCTTCCTCTTCAACAGGGTCTCCACGACGGTACGGTCGCCCGCTACGGCGAGCGGCTTGCCGTCGTTGTTGAGAAAGGCGACGTAGGTGATGTCCGGGTCTTCCATCGCCATGGACGCGTATTGCGCCAACAGGGAGAGATCGAATTCGGCGATCGGCTGGGGCGCGATCGCCGCCAGCAGCTTGCCGAGCTGGCGCGCGTTGAACTCGACCGACGCCCGGGTCCGCCCGGTCTGCGCCTCGGTGATCTGCGCGACCACCTCGACCGATGACTCTAGGGTGTCGTTCAGCGCGTTGCGTTCGAGCATCACGATGACGTAGGCGGAGATCGCGGTGAGCAGAGCGAGTACCAGGGCGAGGGTCGCGGTGATCTTGAAGGAGACGCTGCGGCCGCCGAATCGGTTCGGCCCGGAGGGCAATTCATTGGTGTGCATGGCGGTTGACTCGCAATAAGGCGACGTGGGAATTACGTGTGGCGATCGATCGCCGGCACCGCGATTCCCTGTAGGAGCGGCCCTTAGGCCGCGATCACGACGGAGTGAGGTGCCTCGATTTGGCAGGTGGTAGGAGCGGACAGGGCGCCTTCGCGGCCTGGGGGCCGCTCCTACCTTCGAGGGTTGCCGCAACAGCAACCGGGGTTCAGTTGTACGGGGCGATATGCAGTGCCTTCAGCGCCGCCTTGAGGCCGTCCAGTGACACCGGCTCGACGAAGCCCACGATGTGCGCCCGTTGCGCGGCCGGCATGTCGGCCTTGAGCTTGAACAGGGCGGCCTTGACCGCATCGGTGTCGGTCGCGCCGGGCAGGGCCGCAAAGCCCCACTCGGGATACAGTGCGGTGGTGTGCAGCAGGGGGAATCCGTCGTCGCTGCGGCGGTCGACGATCTCGAAGTCGTCCAGCTTGATCTTCCCTTCCCGCTGCATGCTCTCCAGCAGTCCGGTGCGCACGAAGGCGGCGTCGAACAGGCCGTTGTTCACCGCCAGCACCAGATCGTCCTGCTTCTTGGCCTCGCGGAGCGCGGCGAAGTCGGCGCGCGGATCGATGCCCTGTTGCAGCAGGTGGTAGGCCTGGAAGATGTAGGCGCCCGCGGCGACGTTGATCTTCAGCGACACCACCTTTTTGCCGCGAAGGTCTACCGCGCGGCGGATGCCGCTGCCCTTCTTGGCGATGATGACGCCCGCCAGGCGGGGCCCGGCCGGGGTGTCGAGGGTCGCCAGGACGGTGGCGCCGAGCTTCTCCTCCACATAGACGGTGTCCGGCGAGTGGGAGAAGAGGTAGTCGACCGCGTGGCCGTCGACCGCTTCGATGACGCGGGGTGACGTCAGCGGCACGAGGGTGACCGGCTTGCCCAGTTCGGTGCTCAGATAGTGGCCGAACTCCTGCCACCGCCCGACGGCCTTCAGTTTGCCGCGGGGGGCCAGGACGCCGATCTTGATCTCCCGGGGGTAGGCGGCGGGGGTGAAACCGAGCACGAACACGAGCACGGCGATTAGCCCGAGAACTTTCTTCGACATGGGATTGCTCCTTCAATATCAATGTTGTTTGCAGCGGTGAATCGACTTCGCGGGATAGGTGCGCGCCCACGCCGCCAAGCGAACGAAAAAACGGGGAGTATTTCTATTGCGGCGCCTCAGCCCTCCAACCACTCCCGCAACGGTTTCGGCTTGCCGATGAACCAGCCCTGGCCGTAGTCGATGAAGCGCCGCGCCTGGGCGAAGTCACCGACCGCGGAGGTCTCGGTGATCTCCAGCTCCAGCCGCTCCCACGGGAAGTCGAAGCACTCGACCATCCCTCTCACCTCGGCGTGGAATTCGGGGTCGTTGAGGGTACCGCCGGCGAGGTTGATATGGACGAAACCGAGGCGTTGCAGGTGCTGCGGATGGCGTTGGCGACCAGCGCCTCGTCGCCGAGCCGCCGGGTCTGTTCGCAGTCGGGGTGGTAGCGGTGCAGTTTGTTGCGGCCCGCCGATTTGGCGGCGTAGAAGGCGCGGTCGGCGACCCGCACCAGCTCCTCCGGGGAATTAGAGCGCCTGGAGCCGGTCGAGGGGTTTGATGTGCAGGGCGCCGCCCGCCTCCTCGAAATTGCCCGCGGCGGGAATGTTGATGGCGGTGGGGCGACCCGCCCGTCCACTGTACGGTCGGCATAGGTAAGCGCCACTGGAAAGTTGACGGCGCCTACCACATGGGCGGTGGCGTAGTCCGCCGGCGGGCGGGCGTCGATGATCACCCGCCCCGGCCCCCCTTTGCCGGCCGCCAACTCATCGGCGGAGACGCGCAACTCTTCGGCGGAGGCCGCGCCCGCAAGGAGCAGCAGTCCGCACAATAGGACCGCCACCTTCAACCCCTTCTTCCGATTTCCCGTCATTCCGCCCATCGATTCGTCTCCCCGTGTGTCGCTCTCAATGGGGTAAACAACCTCAATGCCGGTTTATTCCCTCGAAATTTCACAGCGGAAATATTTTTCGCGGCATGGAATAAATCGGTCCGCCAGGTGTTCGCCCGGTTGCACACCCGCGTGCGACCCTTTTTCAATCAGGAGAAGACCGTGAGACGAATCCACTACCTGGCCACCCTCGCCACCTGCTGCGCGCTGGCCTCCGCCGCCGCCTTCGCCAACCACCCCCCGGGAGACGCCAAGGCGAGCGTGCAACCCGCATCCAACGGGATCGAATTTCCGGCCGACTATCGCGACTGGCGGGTGATCTCGGTCTCGCACCGCACCGACCACCACTCGATGCGCGCCATCCTCGGCAACGACGTCGCCATCGAGGCAGCCCGCCGCGGCGAGACCAATCCGTGGCCCGACGGTACGATACTGGGCAAGGTGGTGTGGAAGGAGGGCGTGGAGAAGGATTGGGCCGCGGCCATCGCCCCGCAAGAATTCATTCACGCCGAGTTCATGCACAAGGACGCGAAGAGGTGGGCCGCCACCGGCGGCTGGGGCTATGCGCGCTGGGTCGGCGATGGGCTGAAGCCCTACGGCAAAGATGCGAGCTTTGCCGGGGAGTGCGTCGCCTGCCACACCCCGGTGAAGGGGCGCGACTGGGTCTACACCACTCCGGCCGTGATGCCGACCAATCCGGCGCACTAAGGAGGCCCACCATGGAACTGCAGGACCGCGTCGTCGAGCATATCCCGCGTCTGCGGCGGTATGCCCGCGCGTTGCTGCGGGGCGATTCCCTCGCCGCGGACGATCTGGTTCAGGACTGCCTGGAGCGCGCCCTGAGCCGGATGCATCACTGGCGCCGGGGCAGCGACCTGCGCGCCTGGTTGTTCACGATCATGCACAATGTCTACGTCAACCAGGTGCGGCGGTCGGTCGATGGGCCGCAGTTCATCGAGCTCGCGGAGGACGACCCGCCCGCCGCGACGGCAGCGGGCGTCGAGTCCGGCGTCGCGCTCGATGAGCTGCAGAACGCCCTCGGTGGCCTCTCGCCCGATCAGCGTGAGATCCTCCTGCTGGTGACCCTGGAGGGGCTGCGCTACCAGGAGGTGGCGACCATTCTCGGCATCCCCGAGGGAACGGTGATGTCCCGTCTGTCACGCGCCCGCCAGCAGCTGCGCAAGGCGCTGGCCCGCGACACGGCTCCTTCGCTGCGGAGGATAAAATGACCTATCGCACCCCGGTGACCGAGGCCGACCTGCACGCCTACGTCGATGGAGAACTCTCGGCGGAGCGGCGCCATGAGGTCGAGGCCCACCTGCGCACCCACCCCGAGGTGGCCCGCGAGGTGGAGCAGTACCAACGTATGAACGAGTCGCTACAGCAGCTCTACGATCCCGTGTTGAAGGAGCCGATCCCGGCGCGGCTCCTACCCCATACCGCGCGCCCACCGCGCCCACCGCGCCGGCGGCTGCTGGCGGCGGCAGCCGCGGTCGCCTGGATGACCGTCGGCGGCCTGATCGGCTGGAACCTGCAACCCGCCACCGAGGTGCGATTGGCCAAGGCGCCGGTGGCCTCCGATCCGGTGCGCCCCAATCTGGTTCTGCCGGCCGCCTTCGCGCACACCGTCTACACCACCGACATCCGCCACCCGGTGGAGGTCACCGCGAAGGATGAGGCACACTTGGTGGCGTGGCTCTCGAAACGGCTGCACACCGACATCCGCGCCCCCAGCCTGGCGACCCTCGGCTACCACCTGGTGGGCGGACGGTTGCTCCCTTCCACCGACCGCATGGCGGCGCAGTTCATGTACGAGCGCGAGGACGGCCTGCGCACCACGCTCTACGTGCGCCGGGGCGCCTGGGAGAACGAGGCCACGTCCTTCCGCTTCGAGCGCGACGACGCCCTCGGCGTCTTCTACTGGATCGACGGCCCCCTCGGCTACGCCCTCATCGGCGACCTCGAACGCGGCGAGCTGCTGGCGCTCGCCGAGGCGATCTACGCGCAGCTGCGCTGACAATGGCGAAGCGGGAACGGGCGAAGGGTGTGCCGAGGAACGAGGCGCACCGCCTCCCGGCCGGTGCACTTCCTT
>NZ_BAAHXB010000173.1:0-7968 GCF_054657215.1 Endothiovibrio diazotrophicus | reverse complement strand
GGGGGGAGGGAATATGCAGACGGTTGGTCGGGCTTCCCTGGTTACCACGCTCTGCGTGGTGACCGCGGCAGGTCGGTTGGCTGCGGCGTCTCCCCCGGACGCTCCGCGTCGGCTCGGTCGTTACGGAAAGCCGCCAGGCTCAGAAGGACGCAGAGCGTCCAAGGTGGCTGGTGACGACGCGGAGCGTCGTCACCAGGGAGGGGGGAGGGGAGGCATCGGGAGGGAGCGGGGCACCGGATCCATCAGGATGAGGAATTTTTTTCTTGGGGAATGTACCTAACTCATATCCCGTCCAAATAGATCGGGTATTGCCCTGTTTTTACAGGGGCTTAGGCGAATATCGGTAGGGGAGAAAATAACCGAATTCTCAATTTCCAGGTCAAAGACGCGTATATCTACCAATTTTCCGCATCCCCGGTTATGGCTAAAAAACGTTCCAGGACAGGGATGTAGCGCCGGGCCAAGGGAATATCGAGGCCCGTTCCTCCGGTTGGAGGGTGCCGTCCCTGTCGTGTTCAACGACATCGATCGACAACCACCACAGAAGGAACAATCGAATGCGAATGATGGAACAGACCCTGCTGCTCACCGCCCTCTCCTTTGCCGCCGCCGGCGGTGCCCTGGCCGCCGGTGGCGGCGGTGGCGGTGGCGGCGGTGCCCTCGACGCGGCGGAGGAGTCCCACCTGGTCTTCATGCGTGAGGAGGAGAAGTTGGCGCGGGATGTCTATATCGCCCTCGCCGGCGCCTGGCCCGCCGCACCGACCTTCCAGAACATCGTCCCCTCCGAGCAGAACCACACCGATACCGTCGCCAGCAAGCTGGCCCAGTACGGGATCGCCGATCCCAGCACCGATGACACCCCCGGCGTCTTCACCGGCGCGGAGTGGGGCTGGTACTTCGACCAGAAGTACGCCTACCTGACCGGTGCCGGCGCCAACTCCGAGCTGGATGCGCTCTACGTCGGTGCCTTCATCGAGGAGCTGGACATGCACGACATCGTGCTCTGCCCGGAGGTGATCGTCACCACCAACAACGGCATCACCGACTGCGGCCTCGAATACACCGACGAGGCGCCGCTGCAGAACGTCTACTCGAATCTGGTGGCCGGTTCCGAGAGCCACCTGCGCGCCTACGTCGGCGCGATCGAGGCGGTGATCGGCGAGGGCAATTACGTCGCCCAGTACCTGAGCCAGGCCGAGGTGGACGCGATCCTCGGGCGCTGATTTTTTCTGGCGAAAAAATCAGTATGTGAGGGGGAGGGCTGCGGCCCTCCCTTCGCTTTCGGGATGGAGGGGACGTTGGTGAAGAGTGCGATTTTTGCCGGTCTTTTGTTGGTGATGGGTTCGGCGGTGGCGGCGGATGCCGATCATGACGGGGTCGACGATGCGCTGGATCGCTGTCCGGGGACGGCTCAGGTCAAGCGGGTCGATCCCCATTTCCGCTACGCCGGGAGCGTCAATCCCGAGCGGCTCTCCGTGGAGCCGCGGGCGGTGGCGACGGACGCCGAGGGGTGTGCGCTGGACGGGGACCACGACGGGGTGCCCGATTATCGGGACTTCTGCCCCGGGGATAGCGCGGAGTCGATCGCCAAGGGGGTGACCGGGCAGGGCTGCCCGCGTTCCTCCGACGGCGATGGTACCCCGGATTATCGCGACCGCTGTCCGGGTACGCCCCGCGGGGTGCGGGCGGACCGCTTCGGTTGTCCGGTGGCGGGGTGATGGTTGCTCTGGTTACCACGCTCTGCGTGGTAACCGCGGCGTTCACGTTGGTTGCGGCGTTTTTTCGGACGCTCCGCGTCGGCGCGATGATGGTTGGAACCGCCCTGCCTGGAACAGGACGCAGAGCGTCCAAGGTCGCCGGTTACGACGCGGAGCGTCGTAACCAGAGGGGGGGGCGGGGCGTCGTAACCAGAGTTTTTGGGGAGAAGGGCTCGCCTCGCGCGTCGATCCAGCGCCTCCGGGATGGTGCGGAGTGCCGTGCCTTCCGGTCAGTGGCGGAGGTGGCGGAGAGGGCGCCTTCGCGGCCTGGGGGCCGCTCCTACAGGGGGGAGTCAGATGAGGATGTCGCGGCGGCGCAGCTCTGCGAGGATCGCGCGGCCTCCCTCGATCACCGCTTGCGGGTTGGGGTGGCCCAGTTCCGCGGCGATTTCCTCCAGCAGCTGCCGGCCGGTGGCCTCCGGGCGTTCGGCCATCGACTGGATCAATCGCGCGGTCACCGGATTGGCCTCCAGGAAGCCGACCCGGTCCGCCCGGTCGCGGTAGACCACCAGCCAGGTGGGGGTCTCGCCGGCCGCTTCGGGGATGAACTTGGGGCCGATGCGGTGCACCGGGAAGCGGTAGCCGAGCAGCCGGTGGAGCGGCGAGAGTCGCGGGGCCTGCTCCAGCAGATCGGTCGCCTCGCCGGCCGGCGGAATCTCCTCCTCGCTCAGCCCCAGCTCCACCTCGATCCACTCATAGTGGGCCAGCTCGCGCAGGAACGGCGGGTCCTCGGGACGCTCGCCGCGCTCCTCCTCCAGGTAGTCGAGGAACTCCCGCGCTATCCGGGGGAAGAGCGGGGTGTGGCTGCGGTGGTCGCGGATGAAGTCGCGCACCCGGCGGTCCCACGCCTCATCTTCGCTGATCGCTCGCAGCACCGGGAAGCTGGTGGCCAGCAGGCTGGAGAGGTTGTTGAAGAAGAGTTCCCGGTAGACCGCCATGCGCGCCGCCGGGATGTCCTCGGGGCCGGCCACCGCGGGGTCGCGGATGGTGCCGGCGAAGCGCTGCTGGATGCGCTGGAAGGGGACGGTCGCGTCGTCAGGCGCAACGGCGTTGGGGTGGCTCATGCCACTTCTCCTGTAGCGTGTGAATGGTCTCGACCTCGGCCAGCAGCTCACCCAAGGGCGGGATGTTGAAGTCCCGTTCGAGCAGCGTCGGCACCACGCCGAAGCGGCGGTAGGCCTCCTCCAGCAGGTCCCAGACGTCGGCCACGATGCCGGCGCCGTGGGTGTCGATGATCAGCTCCGGCGACTCCCGGTAGTGGCCGGCGATGTGCAGGTAGCGCAGCCGCTCGGCGGGCATCGCGTCGAGGAAGGCGAGCGGGTCGTAGCCATGGTTGAAGGCGTTGACGAAGATATTGTTTACATCGAGCAGCAGCTCGCAGTCCGCCTCCTCGAGCACGGCGGTGACGAACTCCGCCTCGCTCATCGCCGGTCCCGGCATGGCGTAGTAGGAGATGTTCTCCACCGCCAGCGGCCGTTCGAGGATCTCCTGCACCTGGCGGACGCGGCCGGCCACGTAGCGGACCGCCTCCTCGGTGAAGGGGATCGGCATCAGGTCGTAGAGGTGGCCGCCGTCGCCGCAGTAGCTGAGGTGCTCGCTGTAGACCGGCACGTCGTGGTCGGCCATGAACTTTTTGAGGTTGCCGAGGAACTCCCGGTCCAGCGGGTCGCGCCCGCCGAGGTTGAGGGAGAGGCCGTGGCAGACCACCGGGTAGCGTTCGCTGAAGCGGCGGAAGTGGCGGCCGAGGGCGCCGCCCACCTGGAGCCAGTTCTCCGGGGCGACTTCGAGGAAGTCGAGGGGGGCGTCGGGCCGCGCCTCCAGCGGGTCCAGCAGGACCCGCCGCAGGCCGAGGCCGGCGCCGTGGAGGCCGGCGTCGCCGGCGTTGGGGGCGCGGCCCATCTTCCCTACCCCTTGTTGCCGCACTTGCCTTCGCCGGTCTTCGGCGAGGCCATCGGTTCCTCGGTCGATCCGCACTTGCCCTCACCGGACTTCTCGGCGGTGCGGGTGGAGGTCTCCTCCGCCTTGTTGGCGCCGCAGGCGCCCTCGGCGGCGGCCGGCTTGGCGCTGGAGCCGCAGGAGCCCTCGGCGGCGACCATGTAGCCGGCGCCCAGGTCGGTGAGGGTGAAGGGGTTGGCGTCGGCCGCCGCGGTGCCGGCGCCGAGACCGAGGGTCAGGGCGGTGCCGAGGAGGAGGGCGGGGGTCTTGCTGGAGTGGTTCATTGGATTGCTCCTTGATGATGGATAGGCAGTGCTTCTTCGTCACTCACGGCGCCGCTGGCGGTCACCGTGTTCGTAGCTATAGACGCAGCCCCGGGGGATCCGGATTCAACTTCGGGAAATTTTTTTTGACCCTGAGCGGCGGACACCTCCGCTTGAGCCACCGCGCCGGGAGTGGTAAAGAGGGAGCTCGACAACGACAGGGGGATGGGCGGGTGAATCAACGACTGGAGGTGCGGGGCGAGCTGACGGCGCGGGTGCGCCTGAGCAGCCCGGAGCATGGCGAGATCACCGCCTACGGGCTGGACCTCTCGGCCAGCGGGATCGGTTTCCTGAGTGAGCGGGGCTACTCGGCGGGACAGCACTTCCAGGTCCTCCTGCGCGTGCCGCGGCTCGCCCCCGAGGCGGGGGAGGAGGAGGTGGAACTGGTGGCGCGGACGATCCGTTGCGACCCCACCGGGGATCTGATCCCGTTCCGCGTGGCGGCCTGTTTCATCGACCTCGACGAGGCGCTGAAGGAGCGGCTGCGTCATCTGGCGACGCCCTATTCGGGGTCGGTGGCGCTGCATCTGGCCGAGGAGTAGGGCGGCGGGGCGGAAAATCCGGGGCGGTGCTTCGCTCACACCGCAACCTTGACGCCCTCAGCGGCACCACCGCTCCCCTGTAGGAGCGGCCCTCAGGCCGCGATGGCGCCGTTTCCGCTGACCTCCACAGGTGTCTTTTAGCATGGCGCTCCGCACCATCGCGGCCCGGGGCCGCTCCTACCGTTCGGGAAACCCGTCTCTTCGGGAGTACTACTCCGCCCGCCGTTTCAGCCGCGCCTCGCGCCGCTGCACCAGGCCTGTCCGGGTACTCCGTATCACCCGATACGGCCGACCTTCCCGGCTGCAGCCTCTCCCACCGCTACGGCGCCCACGGGGCGCCCTATAGGGCGTGCTGTGCACGCCGCAGGCCTATCCGGGTACTCCGCACCACCCGATGCGGCCGATCTTCCCGGCCGCAGCCTTCTCCCACCGCCGTGGCGCCCGCGGGGCGCCCTATGGTGCCTGCCGTTTGCGTCGCGCCTCGCGCCGCTGCACCAGCCAGCCGGCGACGACGATCGCCAGCGTCACCGCCAATACCACCAGCGTCGCCAATGCGTTGATCTGTGGGCTCACCCCGAGGCGCACGCTGGAGTAGATCACCATGGGCAGGGTGGTGGCGCCGGGCCCGGAGACGAAGCTGGCGATCACCAGGTCGTCGAGCGACAGGGTGAAGGCGAGCAGCCAGGCGGCGAGCAGCGCCGGGGTGATGATCGGCAGGGTGATCAGCACGAAGACCTTCCACGGCCGCGCCCCGAGGTCCATCGCCGCCTCCTCCAGGGAGAGATCGAGCTGGGAGAGGCGCGACTGGATCACCACCGTGGCGTAGGCGGCGCTGAAGGTGATGTGGGCGAGCGTGATGGTGGTGATGCCGCGCCCGTGGGGCCAGCCGAGCAGGTGGTCCAGGGCGACGAACAGCAGCAGCGAGGCGAGCCCGAGGATCACGTCGGGCATCACCAGCGGCGCGCTGACCATGGCGGAGAAGAGCCCGCGGCCGCGGAAGCGGCGGAAGCGGGTCAGGGCGAGCGCGGCCAGGGTGCCGAGCACCACCGCGGCGGTGGCGTTCATCGTCGCCACCTTGAGGCTGAGCCAGGCCGCCGCGAGGATCTGCTGGTTCTCCAGCAGGGCGCCGTACCAGCGGGTGGAGAAGCCGCCCCACACCGTGACCAGCCGCGAGGCGTTGAACGAGTAGAGGATCAGCAGCCCGATCGGCACGTAGAGGAAGGCGTAGCCGAAGGCCAGCGCGGCCAGCGAGAGGCGTGGGCGGAGCTTCACGGACGCCCCTCGCGGCGCGCCTCGGCGCGGTCCCGGGCGTGCTGGAAGAGCCCCAGCGGCAGCACCAGCAGGAGCAGCATCACCACCGCCACCGCGCTGGCGGCGGGCCAGTCGCGGTTGTTGAAGAACTCGGTCCACAGCACCTTGCCGATCATCAGCGAGTCGGGCCCGCCGAGCAGATCGGGGATGACGAACTCGCCCACCGCGGGGATGAACACCAGCATGGCGCCGGCGATGATCCCCGGCAGGGAGAGTGGCAGGGTGATGGTGAGGAACGCCTTCCACGGCCGGCAGCCGAGGTCCTCCGCCGCCTCCAGCAGGGTGAGGTCCATCTTCGACAGCGTGGCGTAGAGCGGCAGCACCATGAACGGCAGGTAGGAGTAGACGATCCCCAGGTAGACCGCGAAATCGCTGTGCAGCAGCGCCAGCGGCTGGTCGATGACGCCAAGCCACAGCAGCAGTTGGTTGAGCAGGCCGTTCTGCTTGAGGATGCCGATCCAGGCATAGACGCGGATCAGGAAGCTGGTCCAGAAGGGGAGGATCACCAGCATCAGCAGCACCACCCGCCGCCGCCCGCTGCTGCGCGCGATGGCGTAGGCCATCGGGTAGCCGAGGAGCAGGCAGACCGCGGTGGAGACGGCGGCCACCTTCACCGAGTTGAGGTAGGCGACCAGATAGAGCGGGTCCTGCCACAGCCGGGCGTAGTTGCCCAGATGGAGCTTGATCAGCAGGTAGCCGTCCTCCAGGTACTCGACCAGCGGCGAGTAGGGGGGGCGTCCGAGCACCACCTCGGCGAAGCTGATCTTCAGCACGATGACGAAGGGGACCAGGAAGAAGAGCGCGAGCCACAGGTAGGGCAGCGCGATCACCAGCCGGCGGCCGTGGTCGCCGGTGAGTCGGTCGCCGAGCCGCGTGAGCGGGTTCATGCCGGGAAGACCATGCCGCTGGCCGGCTCCCAGGAGAGGTGGACGCGCTGGTCCCAGGTGAGCGGCGGCTCGGCCAGCCGGGTCAGGTTGGTCAGCTGCACCTGCATCACCAGCCCGCTCTCCAGCCGCACATGGTAGATCGAGACGTCGCCCAGGTAGGCCTGCTCGGTGACGATGCCGCTCACCCGGTTGGCGCCGGGTGCGGCCGGCGGGCTCTCGCGGACCGTCACCTTCTCCGGGCGCAGCGCCACCGTCACCGGGGTCCCCTCGGGCAGCGGGGTGGGGTGGTCCATCAGCAGTTCGCAGCCGCAGTCGGTGGCGTGGATGCGCAGCCGCTCGCCCAGCTGCTCCACCACCCGGCCCTCGATCAGGTTGACCGAGCCGATGAAGTCGGCGACGAAGCGGCTGGCCGGGTATTCGTAGACGTTGGCCGGGGTGCCGACCTGCTCGATACGCCCCTCGTCCATCACCGCGATACGGCAGGAGACGGTCATCGCCTCCTCCTGGTCGTGGGTGACCATGACGAAGGTGGTACCGATGCGGTCCTGGATGTTGACCAGCTCGAACTGGGTGTGCTCGCGCAGCTTCTTGTCGAGCGCCGCCAGCGGCTCGTCGAGCAGCAGCAGCTTCGGCTCGCGGGCGAGCGAGCGGGCCAGCGCCACCCGCTGGCGCTGGCCGCCGGAGAGCTGGTCCGGCTTGCGTTTGGCGAGCGCGCCCATCTTCACCAGATCGAGCAGGCCGGCCACCCGCTCGCGGATCTCCGCCTTGGGCAGCTTCATCTGGCGCAGGCCGAAGGCGATGTTCTGTTCCACGCTCATGTGGGGGAACAGCGCGTAGGACTGGAACATCATGTTCACCGGCCGCTCGAACGGCGGCACCCGGGTCATGTCGACGCCGTCGATCAGGATGCGTCCGGAGGTGGGCTGTTCCAGCCCGGCGAGCATGCGCAGCAGGGTGCTCTTGCCGCAGCCGGAGCCGCCGAGCAGGCAGAAGAACTCGCCCTGGTAGATGTCGAGGCTGACCGCATCGACCGCGTAGGTGTTGCCGAACACCTTGGTCACCTCCTCGATGCGGACGAAGGGGCGGGAGGCGGGGTCGCGCCAGGGTTCGAGGACGTTCGGGCTGGGGTTGGGTTGGGCCATGGGTCGGGTACGGGAAGAAAGGGCTATGTCCGAGCCGACGGTTGCGACATTCCTCGAATGTAGGAGCGGCC
>NZ_BAAHXB010000172.1:0-8181 GCF_054657215.1 Endothiovibrio diazotrophicus | reverse complement strand
CCGGACGGGCGTCTCGACGCCCCAAAACAGGAAGTTATTCTTTCGCGGGCCCTAAATCCCGAGGTGGCGCAGCTCGGGGTCGGGGTGGCTCTTCGACCACGCCTCGCTGAACAGCCTCAGCAGCTGGGCCGCCTCGGCCGGGGCGTTGAAGTCAACCTTGCCCTCGAAGAGGTCGGCCTGCCGGCGGTAGAGCAGGCCGCGTTCGTCGGCGATGAGGAAGGTCTCCAGCCGTTCGCCGTAGTCGCCGTGCAGCTTGCGCAGCTCGATGAAGCTGGAGAGGCGGCGGCCCAGTTCGATCAGCCGGTGGCCGTCGAGCACCGCGCGGCGCGAGTCGAGCACCAGCACCTCGACCCGTGCGCGGCGCCCGCCGAGGGCGAGGCGGCGCACCTCGTCGAGGAACTCCGGGCGGTTGTAGAGGTGGGGGTCGAGGTCGCGGGTGAACAGATGGAGCGAGCGGCGCGCTGCGGTCGCCAGTCGGGCCGCGGCCGCGGCGTTCTCCTCCCGCCGCGCCAAACGGAGCGGGCCGCTGTCCTCACCGATGGTGTATTCGTCGAACCTGGCCATCCTCTCGTCCCTCGCCTCCACGTTGGGGGCAGGAAGTGGCTTCGGGCTCCTGCCCTCCCGCCCAATAAACACGTCCCTGTGCAAAAGCGCAGCGAAGCCCTCCGCGATGCCCTTGGATGAAACTGGAAAAGGGCTCCCCCTGGTTTATCGCCGTGCCGCCGGAAAGGTCCGGTGGGTTACGGCGCACGCGAACGCCAGGGTCAGTCCGACACGCCGTTGCCGGTGTGCGCCTGACCCACCCTACGGGCCGCGGGGGCCGGCGGGGTGATCAGACGTTGCGCGCCAGCTCCTCGGCGATGCCGATGTAGTTGGCCGGGGTCATCTCCAGCAGCGCCGCCTTCGCCTCCTCCGGCATGTCGAGCCCCTCGACGAAGCTGCGCAGGCTGTCGCGGTCGATTCCCTTGCCGCGGGTCAGCTCCTTGAGCTTCTCGTAGGGCTTCTCGATGCCGTAGCGGCGCATCACGGTCTGGATCGGCTCGGCCAGCACCTCCCAGGTGTGGTCGAGATCCTCGGCCAGCCGTCTCTCGTTGGCCTCCAGCTTGCCGATCCCCTTCAGTGCCGACTGGTAGGCGATCTGCGAGTGGCCGATGCCGACGCCGAGGTTGCGCAGCACGGTGGAGTCGGTCAGGTCGCGCTGCCAGCGGGAGATGGCCAGCTTCGAGCCGAGGTGGTCGAACAGCGCGTTGGCGATCCCCAGGTTGCCCTCGGCGTTCTCGAAATCGATCGGGTTGACCTTGTGCGGCATGGTCGAGGAGCCCACCTCGCCGGCTACCGTCTTCTGCTTGAAGTAGCCGAGCGAGATGTAGCCCCAGACGTCGCGGGCAAAGTCGATCAGGATGGTGTTGAAGCGGGCCACCGCGTCGAAATACTCGGCGATGTAGTCGTGGGGCTCGATCTGGATGGTGTAGGGGTTCCAGCTGACGCCGAGGGATTCGACGAAGTTCTTCGCGATCTCCTGCCAGTCCAGGTCGGGGTAGGCGGAGAGGTGGGCGTTGTAGTTGCCCACCGCGCCGTTGATCTTGCCCAGGCACTCCACCGCGACCAACTGTGCGCGCTGGCGGCGCAGGCGGTGGACGAAGACCGCCATCTCCTTGCCCACGGTGGTGGGGGAGGCGGGCTGGCCGTGGGTGCGCGAGAGCATGGGTAGCGCGGCGTAGCGGGTGGCCAACCCCTGGATCGCGTCGATCACCTGGTCCATCAGCGGCAGCACCGCCTGGGTGCGCGCCTCACTGAGCATCAGGGCGTGGGAGAGGTTGTTGATGTCCTCGGAGGTGCAGGCGAAGTGGATGAACTCGCCGACCGCCTCCAGCTCGGCGTTACCGGCGATCTTCTCCTTGAGGAAGTACTCCACCGCCTTGACGTCGTGGTTGGTGGTGCGCTCGATGTTCTTGACCCGGCGGGCGTCCTCTTCGCTGAAGTGGTGGACGATGTTGTCGAGCACGTTGTGGGCGTGCTCGGAGAAGGTGGGCACCTCGGCGATGCCGGGGTTGGCGGCCAGGGCTTGCAGCCAGCGCACCTCCACCAGCACCCGGTGGCGGATCAGCCCGTATTCGCTGAAGATCGGCCGCAGGTCGGCGGTCTTGGAGCCGTAGCGGCCGTCGACGGGGGAGATGGCGGTGAGGGTCGAGAGTTCCATGGGTGCTCCGCGGGTCGGTAGTGGGTCAAAAAAACGGAATTCTACACCAAGGTTCGGGGAGGCTGGCTCGGTTGTAGGGTGGTCGAGCGTTCCACGGAGCATCTGCTTCTTGCGCCCGTGCCCCGGCACCTTGGCGACCTGGAAACCCGCGGCCTCCAGGCCGCGGCGGACGAAGCCGGCGACGGTGAAGGTGGCGAGCGTTGCGCCGGGGGCGCTGAGGCGGGCCAGTTGGCGGAACAGCGCCTCGCTCCACATCGCCGGGTTGCTGTGGGGTGCGAAGCCGTCCAGGTACCACGCCTCCACGCCGCCGTCCGGGGCGCGTTGCTGGCCGGCGTAGGCGGCTTCGGCGTCGCCGAACAGCAGGTCCAACCGAATCCGCCCGCCGTCCAGCTCCAACCGGTGCGTTCCGGCGGTGAGCGGTGGCCACCGCTCGCGCAGTTCGGCGGCCAGCGGCTCCAGTTCCGGCCAGCGCCGGTGGGCGCGCGCCAGTTCGTCGCGGGTGAGCGGAAAGCGTTCCACCGAGAGGAAATGGAGGATTGCGCCGTCGTCGGCGTTCTCCCGCCACATCGCCCAGGTGGCGAGGAAGTTGAGCCCGGTGCCGAAGCCGGTCTCGCCGATGACGAAACGCTGTCGTCCCCGCCAGCGCTGCGGCAGGCGGTTGTTGCCGATGAACAGGTAGCGCACCTCGTCGAGGCCGTCATCGGCGGAGAAGTATTTGTCGCCGAAGCGGCTGGAGCGGGGTTCGCCCCGTTCGCTCCAGGTGAGTGCGGCGGATTCGAGGGGGTGGGGCATCGGGGCGGCGGGCGTTGAGCCGCTCAGCCGGCCAGCCACGCCTCGCCGTTCCCGTCGGCGATGCGACGCACCGGGTGGCCGTAGAGGCGGGTGAGGTTCGCTTCGTCGAGCAGCTCGCCCGTGGGGCCGGCGGCGGTCTCGCCCCCTTCGAAGAGCAGCAGCAGGCGGTCGCAGAAACGGGCGGCGAGGTTGGGGTCGTGGAGCACCATCAGCGCCGCCTTGGGTTGGCTGTGGGTAAGCCGGGCGATCAGGCGCAGCAGGCGGATCTGGTGGCGCAGGTCGAGGTGGTTGGCCGGCTCGTCGAGGAGCATCAGCGCCGGGTCCTGGACCAGCAGGGTGGCCAGCCCCAGGCGGCGGCGCTCGCCGCCGGAGAGGGTGGCGACCATGCGCCCCTCGAACCCCTCCAGCTCCACCGCCGCCAGCGCGGCGGCGGCGCGCCGCTGCTCCTCCTCCCCCTCGAACTGCCACGGCTGGAGGTGGGGGTGACGGCCGATCAGGGCGGTCTCCAGCACGGTGGCGGGAAAGGGGTCGCCGTGGTCCTGCAGCAGCAGGCCGAGGCGTCGGGCGATGCGGCGGCGGGGGAGGGCGGCGAGCGGCTCGCCCTCCAGAATGAGCTCGCCGCCATCGGCCTCGAACAGACCGGCGAGGGTGTGCAGCAGCGTGCTCTTGCCCACCCCGTTGCCGCCCAGCACACCCCAGCACTCCCCCGCCCGGATCGCCAGGTCGAGCCCGTCGCAGACCCGCTTGCCGCCGATCGCCACCCGCAGTCCCTTCGTTTCCAGCAGCGGCAACGTCACCGGTGGCGGTCTCGTGTAGAGAAAGATTCGTCCGCAAATGAACGCAAATAAACGCGAATTGAGAAGAGAGCAATTCGAGTGACTTCTTCCCATTTGCGTTTATTTGCGTTCATTTGCGGATAATTCTTCATTTTCCAGGCCCGCCGCGGTTGAGCAGCCAGAGGAACAACGGCACGCCGATGAAGGCGGTGACCACCCCTACCGGCAGTTGGCGCGGGGCCAGGGCGGTGCGGGCCAGGGTGTCGGCGGCGGTGACCAGGGCGCCGCCGGCGAGCGCGGCGGCGGGGGCGAGCAGGCGGTGGTCGCGCACCCCGGCGAGGCGCACCATGTGCGGCACCACCAGGCCGACGAAGCCGACCGAGCCGGCGAGCGTCACCGCCGCGGCGGTGAGCAGCGAGGCGAGCAGGTAGAGGACCACCCGCAGCCTGCCGACTTCGGCGCCGAGCACCCGCGCCTGGAGGCCGCCGTGGGCGAGTAGGTTGAGCGGGCGCCCCAAGGCCGTGGCCACCAACAGGCCGAAGGCGAGCACCCCCAGCGCCGCCCACGGCGAGGGGGCGTGGCTGAGGTCCCCCATCAGCCAGAAGAGCATGCCGCGCAGGCCGCGGTCGGGGCTCACCGCCAGCAGGAAACTGATCAGCGCCCCCCAGCCGGAGGCCACCACCACCCCGGTGAGCAGCAGCCGGGTGGGGGTCCAGCCGTCGCGGCCGCGGGCCAGGGAGAAGACCAGCAGGGTCGAGCCCAGGGCACCTGCGAAGGCGCCGATGCCGATCCAGGCGCCGCCCAGGCCGGCGAGCATGACGGCCAGGGCCGCGGCCGCCGCGCCGCCGGAGATCCCCAGCACGTACGGGTCGGCCAGCGGGTTGCGCAGCAGCACCTGCATCAGCGCCCCGGCCAGCGCCAGCAGGGCGCCGGCGGCGAAGGCGGAGAGCGCCCGCGGCAGGCGCAGCTCGAGGATTACCGCGCGGTCGATGCCGTCGCCGCCGCCGGCGAGCACCGCCAGGGTCTCCCGCCAGCCGGTGGTGACGCTGCCGGCGCTGAGCGCGTAGAGCAGCAACAGCAGGGCGAGGAGCGCGAGGGCGGGGAGGAGCAGGCGGGACATCTATATCGAATGCTTAGGGCCCGCGAAAGAATAACTTCCTGTTTTGGGACGCCGATCCGTCCCCTCCGGCGGCGTTGCGCAAAGGGTTACATACAACGAGTATGCGCCCCTTTGCGCGCCTTGCCGGAGGGGTGTCTCGACGCCCCAAAACAGGAAGTTATTCTTTCGCGGGCCCTTAATGTTGAGTGTTGAATGGCGGAGGTGTGGACGAGCCGTCGCGTAGCGACTCCGCTCATTCGACATCAAGCACTCGGCATTCAACATTGGACGGCTACCCCCGCAGGCTGATCACCGGCCAGCCCCTTCGCTGTGCCTCCGCTGCCAGATAGGCGTCCGGGTCCACCGCCACCGGGTTTTCCACCCGCTCCAGCAGCGGGATGTCGTTGCGCGAATCGCTGTAGAACCAGCTCCCGGCCAGGTTCTCGTCGTGCTCGCCGAGCCAGCGCTCCAGGCGGGTGATCTTGCCTGCCTGGAAGCAGGGGGTGTCAAAGCTGCGGCCGGTGTAGCGACCGTCCACCAGCTCCGCCTCGGTGGCGATCAGGTGTTCGATGCCGAAGGCGGCGGCGATCGGGCCGGTGATGAAGCGGTTGGTGGCGGTGATGATCATCAGCGTGTCCCCGGCGCTACGGTGGCGATCCACCAGCTCCACCGCCTTGGGCAGCATGAGCGGGCGGATCTTCTCCTCCATGAACTCCCGGTGCCAATCGTCGAGCTGTTCGGCGCGGTGGAGCGACAGCGGGTGGAGCTGGAACGCCAGGAACTCGTGGATGTCCAGGGTGCCCGCCTCGTACTGCTCCATGAAGCGCTGGTTGGCGGCGCCGTGGGCCGCGGCGTCCACCAGGCCTCGTTCCACCAGGAAGCGGGCCCACTGGTAGTCGCTGTCGCCGCCGAGCAGGGTGTTGTCGAGATCGAAAATGGCCAGGCTCACGGGGCCTCCTGAGGTGCGTGGAGTGGCGGGAAAAAAGGCGGATGATAGCAGCCTCCGAGTTGCCGCGTGCTGCCCAACGTGTGAGAATCACACGGATATTTCGCCAGTATTTCGTGATGTGACCCCATGATCGACGTGGACGGCTACCGCCCCAACGTAGGCATCATCCTCTGCAACGAGGAGCAGCGCCTGCTGTGGGCCCGCCGTTTCGGCCAGGACGCCTGGCAGTTCCCCCAGGGGGGGATCAACAGCGACGAGACCCCGGAGGAGGCGATGTACCGGGAGCTCAACGAGGAGGTGGGGCTCCACCCCGAGGACGTGGAGATCATGGGCAGCACCCGCGGCTGGCTGCGCTACCAGTTGCCCAAGCGTTTCGTCCGCCGCCACTGCCGCCCGCTGTGCATCGGCCAGAAGCAGGTGTGGTTCCTGCTGCGGATGAAGTGCGACGACGAGCAGGTGCGTCTCGACGGTGGCGATACCCCCGAATTCGACGCTTGGCGCTGGGTGGAGTTCTGGCAGCCGTTGCGCGAGGTGGTCTTCTTCAAGCGCGACGTCTACCGCCGCGCCCTCAACGAACTGGCCCCGCTGCTCTTCCCCAACGGCCCGCCGACCCCACAGCCGCGACTGCACGACGACCGCCGCCGCAACACCGGGCGCCGCCGCTGCCGTACCCGTTAGATCGCTCGCGGCGACACCCCGGTCGGGCGCCGGTTTTCAACACGAAGTTTGCACCCGTCCCCCAACTGGTATATTCTTGCGCACCTCGTTTTTTGGCCGGAAGGGATTTCCACCACGGTCATGGCGGGTCTGGAGAGGTGGCCGAGCGGCTGAAGGCGCACGCCTGGAAAGTGTGTATACGGCAACGTATCGGGGGTTCGAATCCCCCCCTCTCCGCCAGATTCATTTGAATGCCTGAAATACCACCTAACATCTTGAACGGTAAGGTGGTTTCAGGGGTTCGAAAACCTTGATTTCTGACGTAAGCCAATTTCTCGCCGAAGGCGAGCTTCAAGACCGTCCTCTTGTCTTCCAGTCGGTCGGATTCCCAGAGTTTACAGGGGCTTGCAAGAAAGCCCATGGCGGTTCGAAAAGTTTCGTCGAAGCCTCTGACGGGCTCCCGCTCTTCTCGATTTTCTCCCTCTGATTGCGCACCTCTCCGTATCGGTCCGCGGAAACTCCGGAAACGACTCGAAGAAGGTTTTCACTTCGCTTTGTAGTTGGAAGCGCCCGGAGGCGTAGCCTTCCAAACCCTCCTGAAGGATGGAAGCAATCGGCTCATCCCGCACCAGCACCTTCCCCCGATCCTTGGTGCGCTCGTAGCGGTAGCCGCGCGGCGGAATGGGCCGCACCCAATAGCCGTTCATCATCCGCGCCCGCATCCGGTTGACCGTCTGCTCGGCGTTCTTCTGGCGCTGGTGCTGGGAGACACTGGCGAGCAGGTTCTCCACCAGTTGAGAGTCGGAATCCTCGCCGAACTCGATGGAGGACGACATGAGCGATGCGCCCGCGTTGGCGATAGCGGCGCGCAGGTGGAGGAGGGCCTCCAGTCCACAGCCAAGCGGTTTACATCGTCAGTTGAGAACGCGTGGTGACGAAAAAAAATCAGGCAAGCCGATGAGACGGAGCGGAAGGCACATGAGGAGGCTACGCTCGAGCTGTGCCGTATCGGTGCGCTTCCGCCCTCGGGGTGCCCCTAACCACTTTGTTCATGCCCCCTCCCGAACAGGAGACGACAACACCAGTCGAAGCGCGGAACGACGCTGAGCGTCTTCCACAGTTCGGCATTCCGGGATTTGAACGGTTGCCTTCTGAGCGGCGGGAGCTGTACCTCAAAATTCCGGCGTCCCATCTCGATGCAGCCCGCCCCATCATCGAAAGAGAAATCGCCGAACTCAACCACGCGCGTGAAGGGCGGGCAAGTGGTCAAGCCGACCGATCCCAGGCGGACGTTGATGAGCACACGGCAGACCATCGCGAGTCAATGGCAGATTCCGCCATTGCCACCTTCCAGCGTGCCGAACGCGGCGACCCGGATGCGCGGAAGGAGCTGACGGACGCGAAACGCGAACTCCTCGGTGAGGAGGCGACCGACGAGGAGGTTCTGCAAACCGTACTCGAAGACCAGAGCGGCAACCTCTTCGCGGACGACGTGGTGCTGGAGGTGATGTTCAGCGATGAAGAGACAGAGGCATGCCAGCGCGTCCTCGACCTCTTCCAGGAGTTCTACGGCGAGCGGGGTTCCGTGGATTCCGTCATCCAGCCAAAGCAGCAGATCGACCTGTTTTGCGCGCTGACGAAGGGTGTAGGTTCGCTAACGGAGCGGATGTTCTTTGCCCGCAAGGCGTTAACAGTGCTGACGGACAGC
>NZ_BAAHXB010000171.1:0-8362 GCF_054657215.1 Endothiovibrio diazotrophicus | reverse complement strand
GGTCGCTCCTACAGGGGGCGGCGGTGGCTTCGGTTTCGTTCATCGCCGTTTCACCGCCGGCGAAACGGCGCAGGATGGCGTTCTGCTTCCTCAGGGCGCCGTCGACCAGGCGCGGGAGCAGGGCGTTGAGGCGGGCGAAGAAGGATTCGGGGAAGCCGATGTAGTGCTCCTTGGCGTCGCCTTCGATGGCGGCGACGATCTCCTTGGCGACCCGCTCGGGGGGATCCATGTTCATCTTCACCGCATCGGCCATCGCCATCACCGCGCCGTCGTTGATCCTGGTGCGGGCGGCGCGGGGGGCGATGTAGGTGACGCCGATGGCGCTTCCGTCCAGTTCGCGGCGCAGCGCTTCGGAGAAGCCGCGCAGGCCGAATTTGCTGGCGGAGTAGGCGGTGAAGCAGGCGAAGCCGAGGGTGCCGAAGGTGGAACCGACGTTGACGATGCGGCCGCGATTGCGCGCCTCCATGTGGGGGAGGATGGCGCGGGTGAGGAGCATCGGGCCGAGCAGGTTGGTCTGCACGATCCGCTCGATGGTCTCCGGGTCCTGCTCGCCGTAGCGGGTGAACTGGAGGGTGCCGGCGTTGTTGATCAGCAGGTCGATGGCGCCGAGGCGGGCGAACGCCTGGACGGAGGCGCTGTGGGCGCCGTCGGCGGTGGAGAGGTCGGCGAGCACCGGGTGGGCCTCGCCGCCGTGGGCGTTGATCCGCTGGCACAGCGGCTCCAACGCCTCGGCGCGTCGTCCGACCAGGGCGAGGTGGGCGCCCTTGGCGGCGAGGGCCTCGGCGGTGAGCTGGCCGATGCCGCCGCTGGCGCCGGTGAGCAGGATGCGGGTCTCTTGCAGGTTCATGCGACGGCCTCCAGGCGGGCGCCGGGCAGGGCGCGGAAGATGTCGCCGTAGAGCTGGTAGACGACGTTGGCGCAGTGGGTCACCGCGGCCCGGTCGGCGGGGTCGTCGAGGCGGTTCATCAGCTCTTCGAAGAAGCCGACGTGCTCCTGGTCCAGCTCGCCGTGGGAGGTGAGGTAGCTGAAGCAGTCGGCGCCCAGGCCGAGCCCCTGGCGGATCGCGGCGGCGGCGTTGAGGGCGAGCTGGACGCTGGTCCCCTCCAGCACCAGCACCATGCCGAACAACCCCACCGGGTTGCCGCGGGCGATGGTGTCGTAGGCGTAGGCGACCATCAGCTCGGTGGGCAGTGCGGGCTGGCCGTGGCGCACCGCCTCGGCGTCGCCGCCGGCGTTGCGGATGTCGTTGAGGATCCACTCCTCGTGGCCGCGCTCCTCCTCTATATAGTGGGCGACCGCGTCGCGCAGCCAGCCGAGGCGCTCGGGCAGGCGGGCGCCGCAGGCCATCAGCAGGGGGACGGTGTGCTTGACGTGGTGGTAGGCCTCGGTGAGGAAGGCGAGGTACTGCTCGAGGGTCACCTCGCCGCGGGCGCCGGCCTGGATGATCGGGGTGGTGAGGAGTTGGTTGCGGTTCGCCTCGGTGGCGGCGAGCAGTTGCTGGATGAAGCTCATGGGGCGGGCTCTCCCGGGGTGTCGTCGGTGTAGAGGGCGGCCAGCGCGGCGCCGTAGCGTGCGGCGATGGCCTCGCGGCGGGGGCGGCCGTTGGCGGTGGCCAGGCCGTTGGCGAGGGTGAAGGGCTCTTCGGCGCGCAGCCAGCGGGTGATCCGGGCGTAGTCGGGCAGCCGCCGGTTGGCGGCGGCCACCGCCTGCTCCACCAGCGGATCGGGGGCGGGGGAGTAGAGCAGGGCGGCGTTCCACGGGCGGCCGTCGCCGTAGAGCACCGCCTGGGGCAGGGCCGGGTGGGCGGTCAGCTCGGCCTCCACCCAGTCGGGGGCGAGGTTGCGGCCGAAGGCGGTGATGAATAGGTCGCGCTTGCGCCCGGTGAGGTGGAGCCGGCCCTGGTCATCGATGTGGCCCAGGTCGCCGGTGGGCCACGGGGCGTCGTTGGGCGGGGCATCGATCTCGCCGAGATAGCCGAGCATGCGCGGGCCGTGGACCAGCACCTCGCCGTCGGCGGCGATCTCCAACTGCAGGTGGGGCAACGGGCGGCCGACGCTGCCGGGGGCGTCGTCGTCGGGGCGGTTGAGGGTTACCACCGAGGCGCATTCGGAGAGGCCGTAGCCCTGATAGACCGGCAGACCCAGGCCGCGTGCCTCCTCCAGCAGGGTGGCGGCCACCTTGGCGCCGCCCACCGCCAGGAAGCGTAGCGACGGGGGCGACGGCGCCCCCTCACGGCGGGCGTGGAGCAGCGCCTGGAGCATTGCCGGGACGACGATGGCGGTGGTCGGGCGGGCGGCGAGCAGGGTGTGGGCGAGCCGCGCCGGGTCGATGCCGCTGGCGCCGCGCAGACCCACCTCGGCCAGCGACGGCACCACCGCCTCGGCGCCGGCCAGCAGCGGGGCGTAGAGGCCGCCGATGTTCTCCAGCAGGGTGGCCAGGGGGAGCAGGCAGAGGTGGCGGTCGTCGCCACCGGCCCCGCTCGCCTCGATCAGCGAGCGGGCCACCGCCAGTTGGCCCGCCTCGTCGAGGCAGACCCCCTTGGGGGTGCCGCTGGTGCCGGAGGTGAAGGTGATCTTGGTGGTGCCGGCCGGCAGCATCGGCGCACCGGTGCGCGGGTGGTGGAGCAGCGCGAGGTGGGTGGCGGCCAGCTGCACCGGCTCCGGGTCGTGAAAATCGAGGGGGCCGGCCAACTGCTCGGGGCGGTCGCAGAGCAGGGCATCGGCGCGGGCCTGTTCAACCGCGTGGCGCAGCTGTTGCGGGGAGAAGAAGGCGGGCAGGGGGAGCAGGATGGTGCCCGCGCGCAGCGCCGCCAGGTCGGCCACCGCCCAGGCGGGGCCGTTGTCGATGGCCAGCGCCAGCACCCGGATCTTCTCCCGCCGCAGGGTGGCGGCGAAGCGCTCCACTTCGCGGTGGTAGGTGGCGTAGTCGAGGGTGCCCCCCGCGCCGCGCAGGGCGGGGGCCGCGGGGTGGTGGCGGGCGCGGTGGGCGAGGGTGTCGATCAACGCGCTCACGGCAGGCTCCTCGCCGAGCGGCCGGCGCTGAGGGCGTGTTCCCACAGGCCGTGGAGCAGCCCCAGCGCGCGCTCCAGCCGGAAGGCCTGCTCCAGCCGATCGAATCCGTCGGCCACGTTGCCGGCCACCACCACCGGGCGGTGGTCGTAGTAGCGTCCCCAGGCGTGGCGCGCCTCGCCCAGCCGGGTGCCGTCGGCCTCGGCCAGTTCGGTGAGCGGCAGGCCGAGACGGCGGAAGGCGTTGCGCAGGCCGGGCACCGCGGTGAGCACCACCCAGTCGAAGCCGGCGCCGCGCAGGTAGGCGTTGAGGGCGACGATCATGCAGCGGGCGGCGCCGGCATGGTTGACCACCAGGTTGCCCAGCTCTACGATGGCGCCCCGCCGCGGGGTGGCGTTGGGGATGGCGCGGGCGATTTCCCGTTCCACCGGGCCGTCCAGGTAGTGCTCCAGCAGCAGCGGCTCGCGGTCGGCGGCGCGGATGCCCATCGCCGCCAGCGGCGTGCCGTCGGCGCCGCGCAGTCCGATCAGCAGCGGCATGAACTGGGCGAGCTCGGCGTCGAAGGCATCCCGATAGCCGTCGCGGATGAACCGTTCGAGGGTATCGCGCCCGGCGGAGTCCCGCTCCAGGAACTCCAGCCGCGCCCCATTGAGGTGGTCGGCGACGATCGGGTTGAGCATGGCGGCCGTCCTGTGGTGGTTTGCGATGGACGGCACGATACGGCCCGTGGATTAATGGGGCCTTAACCGGATTTCCCCGGGGGTTTCCTTTTGCGCAGAGGGTGGTTTAAAGGGGGGGGCGTTGATCGACGCCTACCCGGGAAATCCGGAATTTGGGCTTTTGGGGGTAGGTCGGCGCGACTGCGCCGACTTGAACGGAAGCTGCGGGCGTGCGGATACGACGTTCGTTCCGAAAGGCGCGTCTCTCCCATTCGGGAAGTGCGGTGGAGAGGGTGGAGGAGCGGCGCCTCCGCTGGTGTCGGCGCCGTAGCGCCGACCTACGGCCTGCGGAATTGGGGTTGTCTCAGACTGTTCAGGGTGTGGAATATTAGCCTTTTCTTATCGTTGAGTGATTGACTGTGGTATTTTGGCCGAGATTAAAATCTCGTTGAAATTCATCCAGGTATAAGCTGCGATCGGCTCCATAAGGAAAACAATAAAGCTCGTTTATGGGCTGGAAGACAAAACCTGCTTGCTTTCGGGGTGCAGGTGACTATGTTAGGTGGTCCGCGAAAGCCGGGGGGCCGTAAAACGGCGCGCCCGGACGCCGGGGAAGAGGGGGGTCGCCGCGTCGGCGGCGTCATCCGGATCTGGCCCGCGGTGTAGAGAAGAATCCAAGAATTCCGTGGCCGGAGTCCAAACCCGGCGGCGGGTTGACCGTAACCTCAAACAATATATTGGAGAGGAAACCATGCCGACATTCGTCCGTACCGACAAGTGCGACGGTTGCAAGGGTCAGGACAAGACCGCTTGCATGTACATCTGCCCCCACGACCTGATGAAGCTGGACAAGGATGGCTCCGAGACCGGCCACGCCATGCGTTCCTTCAACCAGGAGCCGGAGCAGTGCTGGGAGTGCTACTCCTGCGTCAAGATCTGCCCCCAGCAGGCCATCGAGGCCCGTCACTACGCCGACGTCGTTCCTCTCGGCGGTTCCGTGCAGCCTCTCCGTGGTACCGACTCCATCATGTGGACCATCAAGTTCCGCAACGGCACCATGAAGCGCTTCAAGTTCCCCATCCGCACCACCCCCGAAGGCTCGATCGACTGCTACACCGGGAAGGCCGCTGCCGAGATGGGCAAGATCTCCGACAATGGTTTCTTCAACCATATGGAGCAGAACGGTTACCGCGCCGGCGATCCCGCCGAGCTGATCCGCAAGTAAGCGGCTCGCGTGCGACCTGAACTTCAAGCAAACAAATTCCGAGGAAGTGAATAATGGCTGAATTTGGTAATCCTGATGTCGTCGAGGAAGAGGTTGACATCCTTCTGATCGGCGGCGGTATGGCCTGCTGCGGTGCCGCTTACGAGCTGATGCCCTGGATCGAGGCCGCCAAGGCCGACATGGGTCGTGACATCACCGTCAAGCTGGTCGACAAGGCCGCCATGGACCGCTCCGGCGCCGTGGCCCAGGGCCTCTCCGCGATCAACACCTACATCGGTCCCGAGCAGGATCCCGCCGATTACGCCCGCATGGTCTCCAACGACCTGATGGGCATCACCCGCGACGACCTGGCCTACGACCTGGGCCGTCACGTCGACGAGTCGGTGCACCTCTTCGAGGAGTGGGGCCTGCCGATCTGGAAGACCGACGAGAACGGTGAGCGTTTCGACGGTTCCAAGGGCATGACCCCCCTGAAGGACGGCGGCAAGCCCGTGCGCTCCGGCAAGTGGCAGATCATGATCAACGGCGAGTCCTACAAGTGGATCGTCGCCGAGGCCGCCAAGAAGGCCCTGGGTCCCGATCGCATCGAAGAGCGCATCTTCATCGTCAAGCTGGTCAACGACAAGAACGACCCCGGCCGCGTCGCCGGTGCCGTCGGCTTCTCCGTGCGCGAGCACAAGGTCGCCGTCTACAAGTTCAAGGCCTGCCTGCTGGCCGCCGGTGGCTGCGTCAACATCTTCCGTCCCCGCTCCGTCGGTGAGGGCACCGGCCGCGCCTGGTACCCCGTCTGGAACGCCGGCTCCACCTACTCCATGGCCGCCGAGGCCGGTGCCGAGCTGACCATGATGGAAAACCGCTTCGTGCCGACCCGCTTCAAGGACGGTTACGGTCCGGTGGGTGCCTGGTTCCTGCTGTTCAAGTCCAAGGCCACCAACGCCTTCGGCGAGGCCTACATGGTCAAGAACAAGGACATGCTGGACGACTATCCTCCCTACGGCCAGGCCGCCGTTCCCGCCTCCTGCCTGCGCAACCACCTGATGCTCAAGGAGATGATGGACGGTAACGGTCCGATCTGGATGGACACCGTGACCGCGCTCGCCAACCTGCGCGAGACCCTGACCCCCCGCGAGGTGAAGCACCTCGAGGCGGAGGCCTGGGAGGACTTCCTCGACATGTGCGTCGGCCAGTGCGGCATCTGGGTCGGTGAGAACATCGAGCCGGAGAAGAAGAACTCCGAGCTGATGCCCACCGAGCCCTACCTGCTCGGCTCCCACTCCGGCTGCTGCGGCATCTGGACCTCCGGTCCCGAGGACGTCGGTGCCCCCACCGAGGAGTCCCTGCCGGGCGTGCCCGAGCACCTGCCCTCCGGCTGGAACTGGGGCTACCGCGGCATGACCACCGTGAAGGGCCTGTTCACCGCCGGTGACGGCGTGGGCGCTTCCGGCCACAAGTTCTCCTCCGGCTCCCACGCCGAGGGCCGCATGGCCGCCAAGGCGATGGTCAAGTTCGTGGTGGACAACAAGGACTGGACCCCTGAGCTCGACACCAGCGTCGACGATCTCGTCGCCGAGATCCTGCGCCCGGTGAAGACCTTCCTGGAGTTCAAGGACTACTCGACCGCCATCGACGTCAACCCCAACTACATCACCCCCAAGATGCTGCAGTTCCGTCTGCAGAAGATCATGGACGAGTACGTTGCCGGTGTCGCCACCTACTACAAGACCAACGAGCACATGCTCGAGGTTGCGGAGCAGAAGCTGGAGATGCTGAAGGAAGACGCCGAGAAGATGCGTGCCAAGGACCTCCACGAGCTGCTGCGCGCGTGGGAGAACTATCACCGCATCCTCACCGCCGAGGCCCACATGAAGCACATCCAGTTCCGCGAGGAGTCCCGTTACCCGGGCTTCTACTACCGCATGGACAAGAACTTTGTCGATGAGGAGAACTGGCACTGCTTCGTGAACTCCATCTACGACAAGACCGCCAAGAAGTGGACCGTGTTCAAGCGCGCCCACGTGGATCTGGTGGACAAGTCCAAGCTGTTCAAGCCTGCCGCTCACTAAGCTCGGTAGACCCTGAACAGGGCGCCCCGACTCTTTTCCCGCTAGCGCGGGAAAAGAGAGAGGGGCGAAGAAGTCCGGGTGCCGCGAGGTGCCCGGACTTTTGCTTCTTAGGTCGTAAAAACCCTAGTTCCCGGTAGGTCGGCGCTACCGCGCCGACGTGAACGGAAGCACCGTTGTTTGAGCGCCTTCGAAACCCGTCCGAGTGGTAGGCGGCGTTCGGCAAGCACGGTGCGTTTCATGCTCCGCTGCTTTCGTTTGCGTCGGCGCGGTAGCGCCGACCTACACCATCCTTCGAGAGGTCGTCGGTAGAACGGAAGCACCATTGTTTGAGCGTCTCCGAAATCCGTCCGGGTGGTAGGCGGCGCTCGGCAAGCGCGGTGCGTTTCATGCTCCGCTGCTTTCGTTTGCGTCGGCGCGGTAGCGCCGACCTACCCCCCTCATGAGAGGTCGTCAGGTAGCGGCAGGGACTCCATCTGCCGCTACCGACGCCCTTTCCCTCCAGCACGCACAGGTATCCGAAATGAGCGACAAACCCTTTCGCGAAAGCCCCGTCCTCCCCGTCGAACTGGAGCCGGGAACCGAATTCAACTTCAGTTGCAAACCCGGGATCGGCTGCTTCAACGCCTGCTGCAAGGCGATCGACATCACCCTCACCCCCTACGACATCCTGCGTCTGAAGCGCCGCCTGAAGATCACCGCCCCCGAGTTCCTGCGCGACTACGCGGTGCCCTTCCAGATCGACCAGAACGGCCTGCCGGCGCTCAAGCTGCGCACCGAGAACGACACGCCGCGTTGCCTGTTCAACACCGACGAGGGGTGCACCGTCTACGAGGACCGCCCCACCGCCTGCCGCTACTACCCGGTGGCCCAGCTGTCGATGCGCAAGGAGGACGAGTACACCGATCGTCAGAGCTACGCCATGGTCCGCGAGGAGCACTGCCTCGGCCACCAGGAGGAGAAGTGCCAGAGCATCGAGCAGTACGTGGCGGAGCAGGGGCTCGACGATTACAACCGTTACAACCGCGGCTGGAGTCAGCTGGTGCTTAAGGTGAAGTCCCTGGGGCCGTCGGTCGGCAAGCCCTCCAAGCGTTCGCTGCAGCTCTTTTTCATGGCCAACTACGACCTTGATGCCTTCCGCATCTTCGTCTCCGAGAAGAGCTTCCGCCGCGGCTTCGCGTTGAGCGAAGAGGAGTGGGCGGTGGTGGACGGGAGCGACGAGGGGCTGCTGGATTTCAGCTTCCGGCTGATGCGCCAGGTGCTGTTCGCCGAGGAGAGCCTGCCCCGTGCCGACGGGGCGATCGAGGAGCGTTTCGAGAAACGCAAGGCGCGTGAGAAGGCCGCCGAGGAGAGCGAGGAGGTGATCGACGCCACCTTCGACGACTCCTCCTGCGCATGAGAATTTTCTAG
>NZ_BAAHXB010000170.1:0-8430 GCF_054657215.1 Endothiovibrio diazotrophicus | reverse complement strand
CGCCCAGATCCAGCGGGGCCACCTCCTCTTCGGCGGACTCGTCCATTCCCGGGTCCAGCGACATCGCCCCTTCTTCCACCGATGAATCGTCCAGACCCGGCGCCACCGCCGTTTCTCCGGAGGTTTCCTCTTCGCTCATATCGAGGACCACCGTCCCCTCGTCGGCGCCCTCTTCACCGCCCGGTAACGTTAGATCGAAATCGAGTCCCCCCATCGCCCCCTCGCCGACCTCCTCGATCAGCGACGGCCCCATATCGGTATCGTCGAGTCCCAGATCGAAATCGAGTACATGCTCCGCGTCGTGGACCGGTGGTGCCTCCTCCCGTCCCGTATCGACCAGATCGCCGCCGGGAATGGTCAGATCGAAGTCCACCAGATTGCCCTGATCCGCAGCCGCCTCCTCGACGGCGGGCGCCTCTCCTCCTGCGGAGAGGGCACCGAGGTCGGTAAGGTCGAAATCGAGCACATGCCCCTCGTCGTGGACCAGCGGCTCCTCTTCCGTCGCGCCGCCGAGGGTATTCCCTCCGGGGAGGGTCAGATCGAAATCGACCTCCTCACCCGCCGCGTCCGCTCCGCGGGAGACCACCTCCTCAACCCCTTCCGGAAGCGCCAGATCGGCGTCGAGACCGTCCGCCACCGCGCCCTCCTCGCCGATCCCGAGGTCGATGTCCAGATCGAAGGAGTCCGGCAGCTCCAGCTCCACCTCCGGCTCTCCGCCCGCCGGGGCGAGGGTCGAGGCCCCCACCGCACCGGCAGCGAAGAGTACCGATGCGGGCGACAGCTGGGCCCCCATCTCGCGCACCCGGTTCCACACCGCCGCATCGCCGCCGCCCAGCTCGCCGCGGAGCTGACCGGCCAGCGCCTCGAACGGTGCCACGCTCTTGGCGGCGAAATAGATCTCCAGCAGCTTGAGCTTCAGCTCGTGGCGGCCCGGCTCGCGGGTGATCGCCCCTTTCAGCAGGTCCTCCGCCTTCTGGTACTGGCCGATGTCCAGATAGACGTCGGCCTCGGCGATCGGATCGCCGCCCGCCGACGGTTCCGCGCCGCCTTCGACGGAGGCCAGGGCGGCCGCCACCGAGGCCGCCGCCACCTCGTCGGGCACCTCCTCCCCGGCCGCCGCGCGGCGGCGGCGGGCCACCAGCACCAGCCCACCGAGCAGCAGCAGCACCACTCCGACACCGCCCCCCAACAGCAGCGGGTCATCGAGGAAGGGAATCACGAAGCCGGCCGGCTCCGCCGGCGGCGGGGCCGGAGCACGCATCGCGGGAGGGGTTGCGGGTTTTTCCGCCGCCGGCGCGGGCTGGACCGGCGCGGGTCGTTCGGCCGGGGCGGGCTGCGCGGGGGCGGGCGCGGTGGGCGGCGCCTCGCTCTCCGCCTGCTGCCGCGCCATGTCGATGGCGATCAGCGCCTCCTCGGCCGCCTCCGAGACCACCAGCCGGGGCTCGATCTTGCCATCGACCTCGGTCTCCACGGTGGCCTCGTCGGCCAGCGCGTTCTCCAGCCCCTCGACGGAGCGGGGATCCTTGATCCGCCCCAGGGCGATGGCCGCCTCGCGGCGCACCATCGGCTGGGCATCGCCGGCGAGCGCCGGCAGCAGTGCATCCACCGCCCCGCTGCCCCCCAGCTTGCCGAGGGCCTCGGCGGCCGCCCGGCGCAGGGTCCACGGTTCGTCGCCGGCCAGCACCGCGGACAGCGGCGCCACCGCCTCGGCACTACCCGAGTCTCCGAGACGGCCGGCCGCCGCGATCCGTGCCGTCAGGTCACCCGCGGCATCGGCAATCAGGGCGAGATCGCCGGCCGCCGCCGGAGGCTCCGCCGCGCTGTCCGCCTCGGGAGCGCCGCCGACGGCGCTCCCGTCCCCCCCATCGATCGGGGTTTCCGCCGGCCCCGCTCCAGTTGCCGACTCGGCAGCAGGCGACTCCGCGGTAGAGACCGCCGCCGCCGCCACGTCACCGGCGGGTGCCGGACTCTCCGCGGGGCTCGCAGTCTCTCCCGCCTTCAACCGGTTCTGAAGCGCGGCGAGCTGCTCGTTCTTCATGGTGATCAGCGACTTGAGATCGCCGATCTGTCCCTCCAGCTCGTCGATCCGCACCAGCAGCTCTTCATTTTCGCGCTCGCGACTGGCCGCCGCTTCGGAGGCCACCGCCAGTTCGTCGCGTAGCACCTCGGCGGGTGCCTTCTCCGCCGTCCCACCCGCGCCGGGTACCGGAGCCGCGGCCTTCTTCGAGGAAGTGAGCTTGAGTTCTCCCCGGGTCGCCGTGGGCTGGACCGGTGCCGCCGTCGCGCCGCGCTGGATCGGCGCCGCCTCCGCGTTCAGCCCGCCGCCGGCGACGAAGGTCTTCCACGCGGTGTGCTGGCGCTTCACCTCGGCCATCGCCTGCTCGATGGAGAGGCGCCGCGCCTCCGCCGCACCAGGCACCCGCAGCACGTAGCCGGTTTTCAGGCCGTTGACGTTGTCCCCGTTGAAAGCCTCGGGGTTGGCGCGCAGCAGCGCCAGCATCATCTGCTGGACCGAGATCGACTCGTCGGGGCGCAGCCGCAGTGCGATCCGCCACAAGGTGTAGTTGGCGCGGGTAGGACCGAAGCTGGTCACCTTGCTGCCGGGGGGCGGCAACGACTCCTCAGCGGTCGACGAAGAGGCGGCCTTTGCCGCCGGCACCGGCGCCGAGGCGCGGGGCGCCTCCACCACCGCCGGCGGGGCGCTCATCAGCTCAGGCGGATCGAGCAGCAGGGTGTACTCCCGGAGCAGGCTGCCATTGCTCCAGTCCGCCTCGACGATGAAATTGAGGAACGGTTCACGGATCGGTTCGCGGCTGGTCACCCGTACCCGGGCGGTGCCGCCATTCCCCGGCAGCAACTCGAACTTGAGCAGGGTCAGCAGGTGGGAGCGATCGATCCCGGCCCGCCCGAAGGCATCCTCCGGAGCGAGCGCCACCTGCAGGCTCGGCAGATCCTGCTTGCGTACCGAAAGCAGCTCGATCTCCGCATTGAGCGGCTGGTTGAGAGCGGAATGGAGCTTGATCTCGCCGAGGCCGAGGGCATAAAGCCCGGCGGGGGTGGATACGGCGAAGGCGGCCGCCGCAAGGACCAGATTGCGCACTTTGTTCACTGCTTCAATGACCCGCTTTTCGGGATCCGGCGGGAACGGACCCCTTTTGTTATTGAGCGCCATACTCCGTGACCCCATCGCCGTCGCGACCGACGAGGAGCCCGGCGCATCCCCCAACCATCGAGAAATGCCTTTACGATTATAAGCTAAGCGCTCATTTCACATGCACTCTTTTAACAGTTGCCCGACGATTTGTACACCGTTGGCCGCCCCGGCGGCGCGAATATCGTCGCACGCGCCCCGCAATCCCACAACGAAATCGCCCGCGGCCGCCGAGACGGCCGCGGGCGATTGCAGCGACGATGCGCTGGAGCGGAGCTACCGCTCCAGCAGGATGCGCAGCATCCGGCGTAGCGGCTCGGCGGCGCCCCACAGCAACTGGTCGCCAACCGTGAAGGCGGAGAGGTAGTCGTTGCCCATGGTCAGCTTGCGCATGCGCCCCACCGGCACGGTGAGGGTGCCGGTCACCGCCGCCGGGGTCAGCTCCTTCATGGTCAGGTCACGATCGTTGGGCACCACTTTCACCCACTCGTTGTGGGTGGCGATGATCCCGCCGATCTCGTCGAGCGGCACGTCCCGGGTCATCTTGATGGTCAACGCCTGGCTGTGGCAGCGCATGGCGCCGACGCGCACGCAGAGGCCGTCGATCGGCAGCGGATTGGCAGAACGGCCGAGGATCTTGTTGGTCTCCACCTGCGCCTTCCACTCCTCCTTGCTCTGCCCGGATTCGAGCTGCACGTCGATCCACGGGATCAGCGAACCGGCCAGGGGCACCGGCCAGCTGTCGAGCGGGTAGTCGTCGCTACGGATGTAGTCGGCCACCGTGCGATCGATCTCCAGGATCGCCGATGCGGGATCGTCGAGCAGCTCCTTGGCGACGCCGTAGACCGCGCCCATCTGGGTCAGCAGCTCGCGCATGTTGCGCGCACCGGCGCCGGAGGCGGCCTGGTAGGTCATCGGCGTGATCCACTCCACCAGTCCCTGCTCGAACAGCCCGCCGATGGCCATCAACATCAGCGACACGGTACAGTTGCCGCCGACGTAGGTCTTGATGCCGTCGCTCAGCCCCTGCTCGATCACCGCCTTGTTGACCGGGTCGAGGACGATGATCGAGTCGTCCTTCATGCGCAGCGAAGAGGCGGCGTCGATCCAGTAGCCGCCCCACCCCGCCTTGCGCAGCTCCGGATAGACCTCGTTGGTGTAGTCGCCGCCCTGGCAGGTGACGATCACGTCCATCGCCTTCAACTCATCGATGTCCTTGGCATCCTTGAGGGCGGGGGTCTCCTTGCCGACCTCGGGACCGGGCTGCCCGGCCTGCGAGGTGGTGAAGAAGACCGGCTCGAACTGGGCGAAGTCGTTCTCCTCGCGCATCCGCTGCATCAACACCGAACCCACCATCCCGCGCCAACCAACCAAACCTACGCGCTTCATATTGCTAAACCTCGTAATTCTTTCAAGTGCTCGTGATTAACGCGGAGGACGCAAAGACGCAGAGAACGCAGAGAAGACCATGTGAATGCTTCTCCGAATCAACCGACGCCTGCCTCCCACCTAATTCCATCAACTCATGCCACCCAACATCAAACTGCGGAGGCACGCTCTCGAACAGCACAGCGCCAACACCCGGAAAACGCTTCTCCGCGTTCTCTGCGTCTTTGCGTTCTCCGCGTTTCCTACCAGGGCGCCGATCAGGACCGCATCGCGGCGACGACGGCGTCGCCCATGGCGCTGCAGCCCACCTCGGTGCAGCCGTCGGTCAGGATGTCGACGGTGCGGATTCCCTTGGCCAATACCGCCTTCACCGCATCCTCGATGCGCTGGGCGTTGGCCTCGTCGGCGAAGGTGTAGCGCAACATCATCGCCACCGACAGGATGGTGGCCAACGGGTTGGCCTTGTCCTGACCCGCGATGTCCGGGGCGGAGCCGTGGATCGGCTCGTACATCCCCTTGTTGTTCGCGTCGAGCGAGGCCGAGGGGAGCATGCCGATGGAGCCGGAGAGCATCGAGGCCTGATCGGAGAGGATGTCGCCGAAGATGTTGCCGGTGACGATGACGTCGAACTGCTTCGGCCACTTCACCAGCTGCATGGCGGCGTTGTCCACATACATGTGGCTCACCTCCACCTCCGGGTACTCCTTGGCCACCTCCAGCACCACCTCGCGCCACAGCTCGGAGCACTCCAGCACGTTGGCCTTCTCCACCGAACAGAGCCGCTTGCCGCGCTTCATCGCGATATCGAAGGCCACGCGGGCGACCCGGCGCACCTCGGACTCGGCGTAGATCATGGTATTGAAACCGACCCGTTCACCGTCACGCACTTCGATCCCGCGCGGCTGGCCGAAGTAGACGTCGCCAGTCAGCTCGCGGACGATCATGATGTCGAGCCCGGAGACCACCTCGGGCTTCAGCGAGGAGGAGTCGGCCAGCTCCTCATAGAGCAGCGCCGGACGCAGGTTGGCGAAGAGGTTCAGCTCCTTGCGGATGCGCAGCAGGCCGCGCTCGGGACGCAGCGGGCGGTCGAGCCGGTCGTACTGGGGGCCGCCCACCGCGCCGAGCAGCACCGCGTCGGAATTGCGCGCCAACTCCAGGGTCGCCTCCGGCAACGGATCGCCGGCGGCGTCGTAACCCGCGCCGCCGATCGCCGCCTCCTCCATCTCGATGGCGAGCCCGTCGGCCTTCAACACCTCCAGCACCTTCACCGCCTGGGCGACGATCTCCGGCCCGATCCCGTCGCCGGGCAGTACTGCAATCTTCTTGGTCATACTTTTTAGCTCCCGATGATCAACGCGGAGAACGCAGAGACGCAGAGAACGCAAAGGAAAGAGTGCTTATGCGATTATCTCAAACGCCCAACAACGATTCACACGCCGAATAGAACTCCCAAACAAAAAACTCTTCTCTGCGTTCTCCGCGTCTTTGCGTCCTCCGCGTTTCCAGCACCCAAGCTCAAAAGAGCCACGGCGCCTCGGCGCGGCGACGCTCCTCGTAGGCCTTGATGTCGGCGACGTGCTCCAGCGTGAGACCGATGTCGTCAAGGCCGTCGATCAGGCAGTGCTTGCGGAACGGGTCCACCTCGAAGGGAATCGCCTCGCCCTCGGGGGTGGTCACCGTCTGCGCCTGCAGATCCACGGTGAGCGAGTAACCATCGGTCGCCTCGCACGCCTGGAACAGTCGATCCACCACCGCCTCGTCGAGGACGATCGGCAGAATGCCGTTCTTGAAGCAGTTGTTGAAGAAGATGTCGGCGAAGCTCGGCGCGATGATCACCTTGAAGCCGAAATCGAGCAACGCCCACGGCGCGTGCTCGCGCGACGAGCCGCAGCCGAAGTTCTTCCGCGCCAGCAGGATGCCGGCCCCGGCGTAGCGCGGCTGGTTGAGCACGAAATCGGGATTGAGCGGACGTTTGGAGTTGTCCATTCCCGGCTCGCCCTGATCCAGATAACGCCACTCGTCGAAGGCGTTGGGACCGAAACCGCTACGCTTGATCGACTTCAAAAACTGCTTGGGGATGATCGCGTCGGTATCGACGTTCGACCGATCCAACGGCGCCACGACCGCCGTCAACGTCTCAAACTTGTCCATTTCTATTACCTTCTGAAAAGAAGATTTTTCCGCAAATGAACGCAAATAAACGCGAATGAAAAAAACCTCTTATTTGCGTCCATTCGCGTTCATTTGCGGGCCTCTTTCTCTTAAAGCTCGCGCACGTCGATGAAGTGTCCACGCACCGCGGCGGCGGCGGCCATCGCGGGGCTGACCAGGTGGGTGCGACCACCCGGGCCCTGGCGCCCCTCGAAGTTGCGGTTGGAGGTGGAGGCGCAGCGCTCCCCCGGCTCCAGCCGGTCGGCGTTCATCGCCAGGCACATCGAGCAGCCCGGCTCGCGCCACTCGAAGCCCGCCTCGACGAAGACCTTGTCGAGCCCCTCCTCCTCCGCCTGCTTCTTCACCAATCCGGAACCGGGCACCACCAGCGCCTGCTTGACGGTGGCGGCCACCGAGCGCCCCTTGGCCACCTCCGCGGCGGCGCGCAGATCCTCGATCCGCGAGTTGGTGCAGGAGCCGATGAACACCTTGTCCACCGGGATATCCGCGATCGGCGTGCCGGCGGCGAGATCCATATAGGCGAGCGCCTTGCGCATGCCGTCGGCCTTCACCGGGTCGCTCTCCTCATCCGGATCGGGCACCACGTCGTCGATCCCCACCACCATCTCCGGCGAGGTGCCCCAGGTCACCTGGGGCTGGAGGGTGGAGCCGTCGATGGTCACCTCCTTATCGAACAGCGCATCGTCGTCGCTCTTCAGTTCGCTCCAGGCGGCGACCGCCTGTTCCCACTGCTCCGCCTTGGGGGCGAAGGGACGACCCTTGAAGTAGTCGACGGTCTTCCCGTCCACCGCCACCATGCCGGCGCGGGCACCCGCCTCGATCGCCATGTTGCACAGCGTCATGCGCCCCTCGATGGAGAGGTCGGTGATCGCCTGACCGGCGAACTCGATGGCGTGCCCGGTGCCGCCGGCGGTGCCGATCTCGCCGATGACGGCGAGCACGATGTCCTTGGCGGTGACCCCGGGGAGCACCGGGCCGGTCACCGTCACCCGCATGTTCTTCATCTTCTTCTGCACCAGGCACTGGGTGGCGAGCACGTGCTCCACCTCCGAGGTGCCGATGCCGTGGGCGAGCGCGCCGAAGGCGCCGTGGGTGGAGGTGTGCGAGTCGCCGCAGACCACCGTCATCCCCGGCAGGGTCGCGCCCTCCTCCGGCCCGACCACATGGACGATCCCCTGACGCGGGTCGTTCATCGGGAAGTAGGTCATGCCCAGCTCGCGCACGTTGGCGTCCAGCGTCTCCACCTGGGTGCGGGCGATCGGATCACCGATGCCGGGGATGCCGCCGCTCTGCCCGGTGGTGGGGACGTTGTGGTCGGGGGTGGCGACCACCGACTCGCTCCGCCACGGCTTGCGCCCGGCCAGCCGCAGCCCCTCGAAGGCCTGCGGAGAGGTCACCTCGTGGACGAGGTGACGATCGATATAAAGGAGTGCGGTGCCGTCCGCTTCGGTGCGCACCACGTGCTGCTCCCACAATTTGTCATACAGCGTTTTTCCAGCCATCGTTCCGTCCTCTTTGCGATGGTTGGATTCTAGTGGGCGCTAAATCATGAATCAAATTCATTGTTGTCATAACTTTGATTCCGAATGAGAATACAGGAAAAAGACGCGATACGTCGCGTATCGGCACCGCCCGCACCGGTAGGAGCGGCCCCAAGGCCGCGATCGGTACGAAGTGAGGCGCATCGTTCAACGCGCGGCGGAAAACGGAAACGGCGT
>NZ_BAAHXB010000169.1:0-8519 GCF_054657215.1 Endothiovibrio diazotrophicus | reverse complement strand
GCCCTCGCCGCCGGTGAAGCGGTCGTAGCCGCCGTCGGTTCCCTCGACGACGAAGGTGTCGTCGCCGGCCCCACCGTCCAACGTGTCGGAACCGCTACCGCCGACGATCACGTCACCACCGGCCGAACCGTTCACCGTATCGTTGCCGCCACCGGCATCGATCCGCGCGATGTTCAGCACCTCGGTGGCGCTCAGGTCGATGACGTTGCCGCCGCCGGTGCCGGCGATCACGTTGAACCCCGCGCCCCCGTCGATCCGCTCCACCGTGTTCTCGCCGGTATAGCGGTGGAACCGGATGGTGTCGTCGCCATCACCGCCCAACACCTCGTCGAAACCCTCGCCGCCATTGACGGTGTCGTAGCCCGTATCGGCCTCCTTGGTCGCCACCGCCCGCGTCTCCGGAATAAGGAAACCGGCATCGGCCGCGCTACCCATCAGGAACAGGTCGTTGCCCGCCCCGCCGCTCAAGGTATCGGAGCCGGTGCCGCCGACCAGCACGTCGTCCCCGTCGCCGCCGGAGAGGGTGTCGTTTCCGCTGCCGCCGACGATCAGGTCGTCCCCTTCGCTCCCCACGAGCGCATCCCCGCCGCCACCGCCCTCAACCAAATTCAGCGCCCGCGAAACCTCGAGGGCGAAACCGGCGCTGGTGGAGAGTCCCCCCTGGTCAGTGGCGGTCACGACGATCAGGTAGCGCCCCACGCCGCCGCCGGTTCCGCTGAAGGTGCCGTTTTCGCCGTCGAAGGCCAGCCACTCGGGGAGCGGCGAGCCATCTCCCAACGTCGCACTGTAGGTGAGCGAGTCACCCGCATCGGGGTCGGTGAAGGTCCCGGCAGGCAGTTGGAACTGCAACGCTTCGCCGACGACGCCCTGCACGTCGCCGGGGGCGGCGCCCGCCACCGGTGCGGCATTGGCCGCGGCCACCTCGATGAGGAAACGGGTCTCGGCGCTCAAACCGCCCTGGTCGGTGGCGGTCACCACGATCTCGTAGCTACCGGCCGTTTCGGGATTGCCGAAGAACTGCCCCGACTCCGCATCGAACGCCAACCACTCCGGCAGCGGTTCTCCGCCCTCCTCGCCGGCCAGCGAGGCGCCGAAGGTGAGGTAGTCCTCCGGATCGCCATCGACGAACAGCCCCTCCGCCAACGTCACCGCAAAGGCCTCGCCAAGCGTCACCTGCTGGTCGGGCTGCTCGCCGGCCACCTGCGGCGCACTGTTGACGGCACCGGAAGCGAGCGCCTCCAGGCCATCGGCGTCGAAGAACCCGAAGGGACTGCCGATCTCCTCGATCCGGTTTTCGGGCGAGGCGTACCACCCCTCGAAGGTGATGCTCTGGAAGGCGTTGGTCGCGATCACCAGATCCATCCCGTCCCGGTAGACTTCGGGCGGCGGAGGGCCCTCGGGGTCATCGCCGCTCTCGGGATCGAACACCTCGTAGGGCTCGAAGGAGAGCGTGTCGTACCCGCCGGTGTCGCGGATCACGGTGTGGCCGGGCGAGTTGTTGATGTCGTACCCATCGTCCCCCTCGCCTCCCTCCATCCGGCCACCACCGTCGTCGTTGATGAGCCAGTCGTCACCCGGCCCCCCGATCAGGCGATCCTCCCCGGAACCCGCAATCAACACGTCGTCGCCGGCACCACCCTCCAGATAGTCGTCGCCTTCGTCGCCCAATAGCGTGTCGGCGCCGTCGCCTCCCAACAGGACATCGTTCCCCTCGAAGCCCTGCAGCCGGTCATCGCCGCCGAGACCCTCGATCTGGTCATCGGCCTCCGTCCCGTAGAGCTCGTCCGGTCCGTCGCTCCCCAGCCCCTCGAACTCCCCGCCCGGTTCGGTCGGCAGGCCGAGTAGCGCAACCAACTCGTCGAAATCGAACGCCTGACCATCGGCAAAGACGAAGCGCGTCGCCCACGCCACATCGCCGAACGGGGTGTAGCCCTCCTCGTCGGCGCTGAAGGCCAACAGGTTCAATTGGTCCCCATCGCCGTAGCTCAGGGAGAGGTAGATCTCCTCGTCGCCGAACCCGGGACGGGTCGCGTAGGCCGCCGACAACGCCTCCGGATCGATTCCGTCGCCGAACTCCACCACCGATGCGCCGAGCGGATCCAGCACCCAGTCGATTCCATCGCCCAGGGCGAAACGGTAGGTATCGCTCCCCTCCCCGCCGGAGATCTCATCCTCGCCGGGGCCACCGACCAGTACATCGTCCCCGATTCCTCCCCCGATCTCGTCGTCGCCACCGCCGCCGAAGATCCGGTCGTTGCCCTCGGCCCCCAACAGCTCGTCGTCGCCGTCCAGGCCGTAGATCGCATCATCCGCCTCACCACCCTCAATCGTGTCGCCGTCGTCACTGCCGACCAACGCCCCGTCGGGAATCGTTCCGTCCCCGCCGTCCGTGCCCCCTCCCCCGGTGGAGCTGCCATCCCCTTCACCGTCCCCGTCATCGCTCGATTCGCCGTCATCGCCGGAGTCTTCCGCCCCCGCCCCGGGGAGTTCCCGCGCCGGCAAACGGGCGACCACTTCATCGAGCGTCAGTTCGGCATCCAGGAAACGGAAGCGTTCGATGCCAAACCCCATGACATCCCCTTCTCCACGCATCAACACGGTTGCCGAGGCTTCTTCCGTCTCGGTGGAGCGGATTACGATGGCCGGACGCCCCTCGATATCGTCTCCCCACTCGAACTCCACGGAGTCGATCGCGGCGTTGAACCACGCTTCGTCTTGCACGAGCGTCTGTAGCGTACCGGCCTCTTCCAGGTCCTGGATGAATCCCGTATCCCAACCATGCAAGGCCTCTACGGCCTGGTCTTCGGTATACCCCAACCCTTCGAGCATGCTCCCGATCGGATCCGAGCTGAACACCCCGTCGTCCTGGATCAACGAAACCCCGCTGCCGCTGAAATCCATCAAGTAGATCGTTTCGCCATCTCCGCCGTACAGGCGATTCTCGCCGGAACCACCGGTGATATACGAACCGCCACGGATCTCGTCGTCGCCGTCGCCCCCGCTTACGAATGCCGTTGCCGAACCGTCGATCAGGTCATCACCGCCCCCTCCCTCAATCATCATCGGCTCGATCCCGACGCCCGTATCGACCGCCTGGACATACTCCTGACGTACCGGGTCCCACACCTCCGTGCGTACCGCCTCCCCCGGATCGTTGTCCGCATCCGAGAGATGGACGACATTCAAGGTATCGGCCTGCGTCAACAGCGCCATGGAATAGTCGATACCGCTCGAGTACCCGACCGTCGCCAGCCCCACCGGATAAAAGGCGATGGTCCCGTCTTCACGAATGTGAGCCCCGTTGCCCAGGATCAGCTCACCGCTCACCTGCTGGACGCTGAAGCTGGTTCCCACCATCGGGTAGGAGAACGAGGAGGTTCCCGGGGACTCGAAATACGCCTCCATCCCGACGGTGGTCACGAATTCATACTGCGGATTGCAGCCCGATATCGACTCCGTCGTTCCCCAGGAACCCTCGCTGCCCGGCACCTCCGGCCCCAACTCCACCTCTTCCCCACGCGCAACCTGCGCTTCGAGAAAGCGGGTATCCTGCTCAAGGTCCGGGCGAACCACCACCTCGGCGGAATAGTCGAACGGGATCACCCCGTCGTCCGGGAGAAGGGAGGCCGTATCCAGCATATCCGCGAAGTGGTACTGCTCGAATGCCGTCCACAGCTCCTCGATATAGCTGCTCCCCCCACCGCCTTCGCTCTCCCCGCCCCCTTCACCCGTCCCCCCGCCGACCGAGGGACTGAAGCTGGTCCCGCTGCCCAGCTCGAGTCGCCAGCGCTCCGGGTTCTGGAAATAGCCGGTGATGGTTGCCCCCTCGCCCTCCCCGCCCCACGAAAGCACCAGGTCGTCACCGACCTGTTCCGACGACACTTCACCGGGGAGCATTCCCGCAGCGAACTGAACCACGTCGACCTCGCCATTCCCACCGCTGTCGTCGATCGTGTCGCGCCCCCCTCCGACGCCCACCAGATAACGGTCGCTCCCTTCCCCCCCATCCAGGAAGTCGTCGCCAGCCCCTCCGTCCAACCGATCCTCTCCCCCCCCGCCGAAGAGACGGTCGTTGCCACCGTTACCGTAGAGAAGATCCCCTTCGTTCCCCCCTTCCAGGTAGTCGTCGGTGGAGTCCAACCCTACCAGTCTGTTGGAAGCGTTCTCCTCCCCACGAACATGGAGCGCCCTCTCGGTGAGGGTGGCACGGTCCAGAACCGTGCCGTCCGCAAACTCCACCCGATCGATCGCCCCTCCTCCGCTGAACCACCCTCGCACCCAGATGCCGTTCTCTCCCCCCCCGTCACCGATAACCACCTGTTGACCGGAACGTTGAACCACCAATTGCTCGGCGCTGATCCCCTCGCCGAAAACGATGACGTTCTCTCCCGCCTCGTCTTCGATGACGTCGCTGCCCCAAACTCCGGAGAAAAGATACCGGTCGCCGCCCTCGCCGCCGGCCAGGTAATCACCGCGAGCGCCGCCTTCAAGAGTGTCATCCCCATCGCCGCCGATCAGGTAGTCCGCGTCATCCCCACCGCTCAGGAAATCGTTGCCATCACCTCCCCGAAGCACGTCGACACCACTCCCTCCTTCCAGTTGGTCGTCGCCCTCGTCTCCGTAGAGCTCATCTCGACCCTCCCCTCCGTCCAGCGTATCCGAGCCTCCGCCTCCCACCAGGACATCGTTGCCCGCCCCCCCCGACAGATAGTCGTCCCCGGCCGGCTCCGGGCCGTCCGAGGGATCCCTCCAATAGGTCTCGACCGTTATCCCGAACTGTGTAAGGTCGCTGCTCAACGCGCGCGTATCCTCGGCGAGCGATTCATCCCATCGGTCGCCCCACATATGGTCGTCGCCGCTGCCGCCGTAGAGCTCGTCGGCACCGGCTTCGCCCTGAAGGTAATCGCTGCCGTCACCGCCCAACAGCGTATCGTTGCCTCCACCGCCGTAGAGCCGGTCCTCTCCTTCCCCACCATCGAGGACATCATCCCCCTCATCCTCAACATCGACCTCCCAGATCATTGGGAAACGAGCCGGGGAGGAGAACTGCCCAAAACCGAAGGACTCCGCCGTGAAGGTACTGTACGTTTCGTGGTCTCCCCACCAGCGGAGCATATATCTGGCGCGATCATCCCCATAGATGCGATCGTTGCCGACGCCTCCCGAAAGGAAATCGCTCCCCTCGGCCCCGAGAAGCCAATCGTTTCCTTCCTCTCCAAAAACGAAGTCGTCACCCTGCTCCGCTTCCAGCCAGTCGTTTCCCGAACCACCACGAACCGAGTCGTCCCCCATACCGGACCTGATTTCTTCATGACCCGCTCCGCCGTCGATCTGGTCGTCCCGCAGGCTACCGAAAATCAGGTCGTCGCCAGTGCCACCAAGGATTACCGCACCTAGCCCCTCCTCCGGAATCGGTATATCAGGATCGATAATGTAAGTAAGCCCAAACCGCGACCAGCCATCGCCGAAATACCTGGTTTCCGGATCATAGGGAAGCGCCCAGATCCAATCGTCGCCATCCCCCCCGTCGAGGACGATACCGGAGAAAGACACGATATCGGGAACTTTAATCCCGTCGTTTCCGTCGAGCGTCATGATTCGATCTACGCCGTTCGGAACCGCCAACTCGGTCTGGTCATCCGGATATCCCTGTATCGAACCACCACCAGGGAGCCCCGCGTTGGGAACATACACCGTGGGAGTTCCGCTCTCGGAGAACGTAAGGATCACACCGTCTCCCTCAGCGCTGAATGACACCTCCCTTCCCCCATCCTCACCGCCCCCATCGGCATCGAAGATGTCCACCGTGGAGACGATCAGTTCTGCTTCCCCAAAGCACTCGTTCAACTCATAGAACGGGATCCCCTCCGCCTGAATGAACGAAAAGTCCGCGTAATGATCATCGTCCGTCAGCGCATCCACCGTTATCTCCACCGAATCGGCGCCGGCGGGGACGATCAACCGGTAACGTCCCGAATCGCTATCCACGTGGGTGATAGCGTCGCCGGAAAGCCGCAGCAGATCGGTATCGCTGACCGTGAGGATCACTGCTTGCCCGTTCTCGTCCGCGGGACGGTCCAACTGTACAGTCAGCGTCGCTCGCTCCCCCTCGGTCAACGACAGATCGGAAAGCGAGATGACCGGCTGTTCGATGTCCTCGCCAAAATACGTCTTCGCCACCTCGGTAGCTGACGTGGCATATTGATCGGTGAAGTCGGAGAGAGGATTGTTCCCAAGATCGAATCCCGTACTCGAGAGCAGCTCGCGCACCGGCGCCCACATCCGGTCCACCGCGTCGCTCAGCGACTCCCCCGCCGACTCGTACACGTCACTGACCCACGACAGGTAGATCAAGACACCGCTGAGACCGGACGTGGCACCCTCGAAGGGAAGTTCCCGAAACAGCGCCTCCCAGTCACGATCCGCCAGCTCGGTAAACAGCGTGCGCTGGATCTCCGGCAGCGAATCGAACGACGCGGATTGCACGAAGTGACGTCCCACCTCGTGGAGCACCTCGTTCAACTCACCGGCGTTCGCCCCCACACCCGGTGCGTTGACCGCCAGAGTGGCCGCACCGAGGACCCCAGCCGCCAGCCGGGCACCCGCCTCATACGGCCCCGCCTCGTTGCCATTGAACAGCGAACTGATGGCCGCGGCACTCTTCTGCAAACTGTCGATCTGGAGATAGTCGATGGGTGCCGGCGTGGTGGGGAAGCCCCCCGACTGCGCGATCAGCGGACCGAACGTACCGAGCAGATGCCCCTCACCGGGATCGAACGGCCGCCCCGCCGGGTCCAGCACGTTGTCGAAGCGATAGGTCGCGCCACCTACATGGCCACCGCCGAGGCGGGAGACCAGGTCTCCGTCGATGTAGAAGTGGTGGGCATTGAGACCGTCGAGAAGAGCGGGGTTGTAAGCTGAATCACCGGCTCCCCGAAAGTTCTGCTCCAAGCCACTCTCGCCCCCCAAGCCATTGAACGTCGTGAGGGTGACCTCTGCGGACAAGGATCCCAACGGATGTTCATGAACGAATTCATAGGTCGCGTACTGCGCGAGGGCGCCACCGAGGCTGTGGCCAGTAAATTGTATTGAGGACGCTGTCGGCAATAGTCTATTAACACTATCAATCACCTCATCACGCGCCAGTGACCACTGCCCCCAACCAAGCTGTATATCATAATATGGATCTTGCGGAGTCTGCGGCTCGGTACCAGCAAACGCCACAATATACCTGTCACTATCCGTTTCCTTGAATATCGTTGCCGAGAATCCCGTATCGGGATTTTCGATAGGATCACCGTATCGCTGGTAACCGACCGGTACACCTTCGGTTCCGCGAGCGTAGGATGACGCGGCCCCCTCCAACAAACGTTGTAGTGTAGAGTTATCGCTCATTTATTTCTGCTCCCTGGGTCACATAGTTCAATCATCATGACGGTAGGCTGCCCCAGCCCGCCCATCCGCCCGGCTTCCAGATTTTTCATATGGGAAAAAGCAATACGGCACCCGCTCGGCGACACGCCGATACCATCTATATAACCAGCAGTAAGTAGCGCGTACCGATCTTTCCGGATGAGATAGAGCCCAGGACGACCTTTTCTGCTAGTTTTAAGCAACATGCCCGCGGCCGTCGGCACATAAACACCATTCCCGCCATGGGGCGCCCACTCGGGAATCCTTGTGCATACGCGTTCGAGCTCTCCTCGCCTTGACAACCACCAACCGTCGGCACAGCCCTGCTTTTTCCATCGATTGACGTCGGGCTTAAAAAAGGCGCTTGGATTGAGAAAATAACGACCTGAAAACTCATAGTAGGATGAACGATAGGGGGACCACACACGTTCGGTTATCGATAGATTTGATACAACCCGACCATCCTCGTCACGCATTGTCATCCGGAGACCATCCTGCAAATCGATGGTCTTATCTCCGCCATCGAGATAGCCATCCCCCATCTTCAGCGGAATCCATCTCCTACCCACCATTTCCGCCGGCCGCTCTTTTCTAAGACAGTCGAACTCAGCAATATCAATCCGCCCCGAACTCAGCGGAACGTGCTGATCCACCGGCGGGAACGAGCCGTTGGCCCAGCGGGCCATATAGCCTCGTTTGGATTTACTGCGATAGTAAAATGCTTTCCCATCCGAAAAACAGAAATAGCTGGGCACGGGACTCAATATCTTTCTACTTCCGTCCCGAACATCCCATACGTATACCCCACGGGGCGTATTCTCAAATTCTTCGGCATTTCTCGGCTTCGGCCCGATGTAACCCGAATACAGCACGTGATCCTCGTCCACCCAATAGGTTTTCGCGCGGAAAGCCGGGAACCCGGAGTCCACCACCCCGAACTCCTGCCCCAAGCAGCCCGTTAGAACAACCGTATAGAGAAGCAGCAGACAAATTCGAATCCTATGCGACACCCGGCTCTCCTTATCTTATTCCACCCGCTCCGCACCGGCGAACGCCACGATATACCGATCACCGCCCGTTTCCTTGAAAATCGTCGCCGAAAAACC
>NZ_BAAHXB010000168.1:0-8588 GCF_054657215.1 Endothiovibrio diazotrophicus | reverse complement strand
GCACGCAGAGGAGCCCGACACCCCACACCGCCGAGACCGCCACCACGGGAACCTCGTCCGTCAGCTCGCCCTGTAGCAGCTCGGGCACCGTCCAACCCTCCCACGCGGTGAACTCCTCCTCGTGCATCTTGTACCCCGTGCGCTGCACCGCCGCCCCCACCCGCCGCAGCTCCTCCTGCATGGTGGAGGCGTTGCGGCGGATGACCTCCTCCGGTGGCTCGGGAGGTGGCGGTGGCGGGGGACGACGGGGACGCGGCGGAGGGGTTACGTCCGGTTCAATGGAAGCGGTGGAATCACCGAAATGCCGGTTTGACACGTAGTCACGCAGCACTTCCAGGGTGGGGTTGATGAGGCGGAAGTTGCGGGTGTAGCGCGCGACTTGCTCGGGACTTGGCTGGAGGGCGGCGATGGTGTCAGGATGCCACCGCCGCCGGGCGCGGCGCATGAGGCGGGTGAAATCGGCTTCGGTGAGGCGGCTGGGGTCGCGGACATCGAGGATGGCCAGGGCATCCTCGAACCCAACTGGCTCCGCAACCACCCCTTTACCGCAAATACGCGGTCAGCAACACACTGGGCGTATTAATCAGGGCAAACCACGCTGAGATCACAGTCCCCAGACATTTCGTTGTCTGAACTCAACTCAAACGTACCGGTCAAGCCGTTGATGTCGTAGGTATAATCACCCGCTGGAAGCCCGTAAACCGGCAAGGGCACTGTCTTTTTGTAATGAACAGCGGCCGCCAAGCATGCGGTTCCTGGAACATAATTATATTCATAACTTAAGACAACATCAAAATGCCTCCCGGAGCGCCTATAAGTTGCTGGGCGGAGATCGATATAACACCCATTGCCGAACTCACCCGACGCTCGCAACAAAACCTGCGCCGGACTCTCATTCGTCACTATCACCTCAACATCGCTCACAGGCGCTGCTTTCAACCCCTGGCTCCCTAATATCTCATACGAATCAAGCCGCCACCCGCCTTCTTCGGAATAACTGAAACGCACGTCCTGATATGTCCCTACTCCACCCAACTCATCAACAACAGGGAGAACCAACAAGCCATTCCCGTAATAGGGGTTGTCGGCCAACGAATACCCCGCACGCAACATCAGAACCAAAAAAACAATATATATGTTTCCGCGAACACTACTCACAATAAGTCCTCCTTTCAGAGTCGCGCCGATTTCACACATGACGTGCAGGCGATCGCGCAGGCTTTCGCAAAGCACTTGCGCTGACCGCCTGCATCTCTTTCCCTTACCGACAACCCTCTCTCAGACTACCATTGCTGAGGAATAAACCGAGAAGTCGAGTTAGTGAGTGGTGTTCCATCAGAATCCACCACAGTTCCAATCACACCAAATCCCCTCACCGTCGTGTAAATATCTCCGACGCTGGAAATATCACAATACGGGGCTGCCGCCTGACACACGACAGCAAACAATCCGGAAATATATGGTGCTGCAAATGACGTACCGCTAAAATAGGCCCATAGTCCAGACACATCAATGGACATCACGTCTTCAGCTGGGGCAAATGTCGAAACATTCGATCCGGTTCTTGATTTATACCCAGGAGTATCATATAGAGCATCGCTACCGGGAAGCAGTTCACTGCTTGTCCCACCCACCACGAATGACTCGACAATCCGTACCGGCGAATAGTCAGCTGTATCACAACCATCATTGCCAGCGGCGACAACAATAATTACGCCTGCATCATACGCAACTCGAATCGCGTATTCCAAAGGTATCGAAATCCAGTCAACCGAACAATCTCCTGTTGAAATTTCATTGCTCCAATTTACAATAGTCCCGCGAGGCGCATTAGCTGCCAACCAATTAAACACCTCGATAGAGGTACTCAACTTTGATAGGCCAGTACATCCATCGGTAATTTTCGCTATTTTTAGCGTAACCCCTTTTGCGACTCCTCTACCTCTCCCGCCGGCAATAGCGGAAACGGCGGTGCCGTGATTGACACAATCATCCCCATCCCCGCCATTTACGTCATATACCACAGACGCCCGCCCGTCAAACTCTGTTTGAACCCAAGGAGCATCCAAGCTTATGCCAGAATCCACGACATATATAGTTCTTCCAGCACCGGTTGCCCAATAATTATACTGCCCATCGAGTTCGGGCTTCAGGCTATCCATACGATCAAGCCCCCAGCTAGTGGTGGCCTCTGAAGTTGCGAGTGTAACTGTTCGATCTTGATCAATCCGCATCACTCTTGGGTCTCGCTCTAGCCGCGCAGCCTCCTCTGCTCCCATATTAATCAGCGCCATATTGAAACTTTCGAATATCTTCGCTACCTCTCCCCGTACTCCCAGGGCTGCGGCCAATTCCGCCCTGCTCTGCCCGGTAGTACTTTCTCCAACAGGCACCCTCCCCCGATTAGCCAGATTGGGCGGATCAATAAGCGGCGGCCCATTTCCTTCATGAGAGTTAAAAGTCACGATGTACGAGCCATCAATCACGCGAGACACATTTTCGTGAACCACCGAATTCGCTTGTACTGGCAGCGCCGACAGAGCAACGGGGCTGACAGAAAACACCAGCGCAGCCGCAACGGCCATCATACCTCGGCGGCCGTTTTTAATTGATTGAACTCTTGATGCAAATAGAAGGGGATTCATTTAGGTTCTCCTAACTCGAATTATCCTTGTTACACCCAACGAAATGGTCCCCACGACGATAACAAAATGATCTAAATTTTATAATCAGCAATAACCTGAAAATCGTGTAATACGATTACTTCCATGCCCGTAAGACAACTCCTACAACCGCGACAGATAAATTGCTTATCGACCAGAACCCCAACAGACTAAACAAATCTCCTTCGCATTATCGTCTATTGAGCACCCATTCTTTGCCCACCTCATGATACGTTCACTAGGTACCGTATTCTTTGCAAGGCACTCCTCCCGCCCAATCCCACATCAATCCTGAACCAAACGTTTGAATATATAGACTGCCCCCGTAGCCTCGGGGAATGGCTCCCAAACGCATCTTCCACCCCGACGAACTCTCCGCCATCCGCGAGCAGTGCGATTGGCGGCGGCTCCTCGACGACCTCGGCGTGCGCGCCGACGTGCGGCGCTGCACAGCGGGAGAGTTTTGGGGCTACTCGCCCTTCAACCCTGATGAAAAGACCGCCAGCTCCCACATGACCAAGCCGGGCGTGTGGTACGACTGGTCGAGTCTCGCCACCGCCCCCGGACGCAGCAAACCCGGCGGTGGGGTTATCGAACTGGTACAGGCAATCCACGCCGCACGGGGGGAAACGTTGAAGCTGAACGAAGCGGCGGGTTGGCTCGTGGAGTGCGGCTATTCCCAGCTCCGCCCGACCGCTTCCCATCGTTCACCCCGCCCGGAGGAGGACGCCCCTGTCGGCGCCGCTCCGCACAACGAACCCATCCGTACCGATCTTACCCCCCGACTCAGCGAACAGGGAACCCACCCCGAGTTCGTCCGGCGCGGCATCTCCACCGCCACCTGCCGGTATCTGCGCTGCGGCTACCTGAACGCCCCTCGGGGTACGCTGGCAGGGCGGATGGTCTTTCAAATTGGCGGGGCGACACCCGACGGCACCCGCCGCGTCATCCTCTCCCACATGGGGCGCGCCACCACACCGGAGCAGACAGCGAAGGGGAAGTGGCGTTTCTATCGCGGGTTCAATCCTTCGCTCACGCTGTACAACCTCGACAATCTGCTCCTCGACCCGACGGCGCGGGAGCAAGTTGAAACGACTGGTCACGTCCTCCTCGTGGAGGGCGCTTTCGACGTGGCGAAGTGCGTGGAGGCGGGAATCCTCAACGTCGTCGCCACCTTCGGCGCCCACCTCTGCGCCGCGCAAGCCGACACCCTGCGCGACGTGCTCGACCGGCTCAGGGTCGGCGCCGTGCGCCTCTTCTACGACCGTGACCGCGCCGGGTGCATCGCCGGGGAGGAAGCCGTGGCGCGCCTGGAAGAACTCGGCATCGCGACCACGGCGTTTGACTGGGAGCAGTCCTTCACCGACCGGGAAGGAAAGCCGCGCACCATCCCCGCCACAATCCAAGACCCCTGCGACCTGAGCGCGGCGCAACTGCGCTGGCTCCGCGCGCGGAAAGTGCTGTGAGATAGCGGTTTGGAATATGAACTAATTCTGTAAAAGCTCCAGGATTTTTTTCGGAAATCGCGCAGCAATCCATACACTGTCCCCCTGGTCGCGCCACTTCGCGCCCGGCCAACCGCTCCTCCTGTGCAATCGTCCCCCGACTGCCAGCCTCGCCTCTTCCTCATCGGCTACCCGCGCGGGTACCGGCGGGAGTTGGTGGACGCCTTCGCTCAGGAGGGGTACGCCGTCGCCGAGTACGAAGACCCCCGTCTCGCGGCGGAGGCGTTCGGGCACACCCTGCCCGACGCGGTGGTCGTCCAATGGAATACCGCCGCGCCCCTCGGCACGCTGGAGTTCGTCGAACGCTACGGCGGCCTGCTCCCGGTGCTCGTCCACACCAGCCACGCCGTCCTCATCGACATCGTGCGCACACTCCGGGCCGGCGCCGCCGACTACATCCGCCAGCCCTGCTTCTTTCCCGAACTCCTCGCCCGCGTGGAGCGCGCCCAGGCGGCAGCCCCACGGCGGGAGCAAATCGCCGTCGGTGGCGTGGTGTTGGACGTGGGGAGTCGGGTCGTGCGGATTGGCGAAGCGCGCTTCCAACTGACGACGCGGGAGGCGCGCATCCTCGCCGCCCTCCTCCGCCGCCCGGCACGCGCCATCAGCCGCCCGACGCTCTTGCGCACGGCGGGCATCTCCGACGTGAAGCCGACCATCCTCGAAAGCTACGCCAAGCAGCTCCGCCAAAAGCACCCGCTCCTGCGGCGCAGCCTACGCACCGTCTACGGGCAGGGGTACGCCTTCTTTCCCGAGGAAGGAGGAATCAACGCTCAGGGGTAAGGTCACGCTCGCGGATCGCGCCACGTCCGCGCGCCAAGCTCAAGGTACGTTTCACCTTGAGTGCTTGGGTGTAGTCGTCGGGGTGCAGCAAGCCCTCGTCACGCCCCTTCGCCAAGTCCTGCTCGGAGAGCTGGTGGAGGAGATCAATCACGGTCGAGCGCGCCGCCTCGCCCGCCGTCTCGATCTCCGAGGGCAACCCCAGCCGGGTAATGAGCGCGGCGTACTCCGTCGTGTCCTCGCCCGCCTCCGCGAGGTCGCGCAGCCCCAGCTCCGCGCCGCGCGCGACGGTGAGGGTTTCACTGAGCATATTCAGCAGCGCCCCGGTGTCGGCGAGGTCGGGGATTACGCGGGCGATTCGGGGTTCAGACATGGCGGGTGCGTCCTTACAGGGTCTGACGGGGAGATTAGCACCGGGGAGCGTGGGGTGAAACGGGAAGGGGGAGTGAAAGCTGGAGGCGGTTCAGGATTTTGTCGATCAGACACAATTTGCCAACAGGACAAATACACCGTTATTCTTCATCAACCAACTGACGTTCACTAATGAATCCTTGAAATATCAACGAGTATGGGGACTTTCCTACATACAAACCTCAACTATACTGATACCATTTCAGAATGCCCGAACGGAAAACCGCTTTCGACGCCTAGCAGCAATGTCAACGACTAGCAAAATTGAGTGGACTGAACGAACATGGAATCCGGTTGCCGGGTGCTCCAAAGTTTCCCCTGCATGTAAATACTGCTACGCAGAGACCATGGCGCGACGCCTTCAGGCAATGGGTACACCAGGTTACGAAAACGGTTTCCAGCTAACCCTACTTCCACAGCGACTTCATGACCCATTGAAGCGGAAGGTGCCTACAACGTATTTCGTGAACTCCATGTCCGACCTTTTTCACGAAAAGGTGCCTTTCACGTATATCGATCAAGTCCTCAACGTCATCGAGCGAGGCAGCCAGCACACCTTTCAAATACTCACTAAGCGGGCTGAGCGACTCGCAAGCTACTTCCAAACTAGGTCAGTTCCACCAAATGCGTGGATTGGTGTTTCCGTCGAGGATCGAGCCCACGGTGTAGCAAGAATCAAGTACCTGCAACAAGTAGACGCCCGTATCCGTTTCCTTTCTGTAGAGCCCTTGCTCGAAGATATTGGGCAGTTCAATCTCGAAGGACTCCACTGGGTTATCGTCGGAGGGGAGTCCGGTCCCAAAGCGCGCCCAATGAAACCTGAATGGGTAGATTCTATTCGAGTACAATGCGACGCCAACAATGTTGCATTTTTCTTCAAGCAGTGGGGAGGCTGGGGTGCTGACGGGGTAAAGCGTGCCAAAAAGCATAATGGCAGAAAACTCCATGGGCGCACATGGGACGAAACGCCTCAACTCATCCTTCCCACGCAGCCTTGACAGTTAGAGAACAACTTCATGGACGACCCAAAGTACATATGGCGCATAGGAACCCCTCCTCCAGGCCTTGATCGACACACCGAAATAAAACACCAAATCATCGAAGAATATGTTAGAAGATACATTCTCACATTAATGTCATGCGCCACCATTCCTGTATTTCAGCTATCTTTAGTTGATGGGTTCTGCGGCGGCGGTTGCTACGTTCGTGAGAACGGCGAAATAGCCGACGGCTCACCCATACTAATGATTCGCGCCGCAAACGAAGCTCGCGCGATACTCAACCTTGGCCGCCGCACTCCCCGCCAAGTAAACGTTGACTATCACTTCATCGACATCAATCAAGACACTACAGACTATCTTCGATTTTGGATAGATGGGAAGCGAGAATCAAACAACATACAAGAACCCGACTACAGATCTACAAATATAGTAACTAATGATTTCACAAAAGAGCTACCCACGTTGATAAGAAGAATAAAAAGCAAGAAGATGGGCGAGCACTGCATTTTCGTTCTCGACCAATATAATTATGACGACGTCCCAATGCATTCCATCGCAAGAATTTTTAGAGAACTGAAAGGAGCAGAGGTAATTCTCACATTCAACGTAGGAACACTAATTACATTTTTGTCCGACCGCGCGCAAAACAGGAAACCTGTCAAAAGAATCGGATTGGACGGACACGTCCCGTGGTCAGAAATAAGAACAATAAAAGCCACCCAAAAGCAGCGCTGGAAGCAAATTCTACAAAGCCACATAGCAAATGGAATTCAAATAGAATCTGGCGCACGCTTCATGACTCCATTCTTTGTTAGACCTTGGGGATCAACACCGTGGGATTACTGGCTAATCCACCTTTCCAATCAATATCGTGCTCACGCAGTCATGAAGAATCTCCATTGGGAACACTCAACTGAATTCGCGCACGAACTATCCCCTGGGTACTACATGCTCGGATATGACGCAAACAAAGACAGTAGCTACACAAGCCAACCAAGCCTTTTGTTCGACGAGACTTCTCGCGACAAGTGTCTAGACGGGCTTCGAGAACATTTTGGAAGAAAAATATATGAAGAAGATAAGGCAATTAAAGTCCGCAGCATTTTCGAAAATACCATAGGAAACTCTATGGCTAATGAGCCTCACCTACTTGACGCTGTTTCACAGTTAAGCTCGTCGAAAGATATCATCGTCATCTCCAAGGATGGAAAACGCAAAAAGCCAGAATCAAAAATTGCTCTTAGCGACACCGTCGAGAAATCAAATCAGCTTAGATTACTTCTATCGTAGTTCAATTAGACTCTCGAAGGAACTTCCTCCGCAAGCCGCCGCAATTCCCTTACCCCACCCTTCACGATCTTCCCATCATCCACGACGCTCAATGCCCGAAGCACCGCGAAAAAGCCCCATTCCTTAACATCCGCCAGCACCGCAAGCGCCTTGTAGGCATAGAACATCCTTCACCCGCGCGGGAAATTTTTATAAAAATCACCGCGCGCACCCACATACCAAAAAATCACCCGTTGCCGCGCCGCATCCAGCTCGATACCGACCCGGTACGCACCAAAACGCAAGCGGTAGTAGCGGGAATAGCCCCGCAGCTTTTTGAGTCGCGGGAGGCTCTGAGGATTTTCAATTCCGTCTACGTACTGCGCGATGTAGTCGTCAATCGCGCGGCGAGTCTCCGCCGGGAGCTTGCGCGCAGACTTCACGAAGAGCGGGGCAATCGCGAGTTGCCACATGGGGGAAACGTGGATTATTTGCTGGACGCCAGATACTCACGGGCAGACAGAAAGTCCGCAGGATCATCCGTCTGCTTTCCATGTTCAATCGCCGCAGCCAACTCCGCCTCGGCTTCCATATCTTCCAGGAGTGTACGCAGCACCTCCTCGTCAGCCGTTTGCAAAAACTGCGCGAGATGCTGGTCGTGAATCTCCCGTTCAATCCGCATGGCAGGTCTCCGTCGCACGGGCGCGCGCTGAGTGAGGGTATTGGACATTGGTGGAATTTTACCACGGAAGCGAACTCCCAGCGCCCCGCCAGCGGGAGCACCTGGAAGGCGGCAAACCACCGTCTCGTAAGAAAATTCCTACGCCGCAGCGCCCCGGTCGATCTCGCCACTTCCCGTAGCCAGCTTCCGCAACTCCTTCACCCCACCCGCCACAATCTCCTCATCATCCACGACGTTCAATGCCCGAAGCCCAGCGAAAAGGCTCCGCTTTCCGCTGTTG
>NZ_BAAHXB010000167.1:0-8704 GCF_054657215.1 Endothiovibrio diazotrophicus | reverse complement strand
CGTCACCGTCCCCCCCCCACCCGCGCAGCCGCGCGGACCGGCCCGGCCGCGCCCCCCCCGTGCGCGGGCGCGCCCCGCCGGCCCCCGCGCGGCACCGAGCTGGCCGGCCGCCCCGCGGCCGCGCGGCGGGGGGGGGGCGGGGACGGGGGGGGGGGGGGGGGGGGGGGGGGGGGGGGGGGGGGGCGACGATGCCCTCTCCGGCCTCTACGAGCGTGGTCGCGAGGAGCTGGCGCGGATCGGCGTCACCCTGCTCGATACCGCCGCGACGGTCGCTGCGCTGAGTGCGGCCCATCCGGCCCGAACGGCCTCCTCAGCCCAACAGCAGCTTCACGCAGATCGCCAGCGAGACGATCACCAGCAGCGGGCGGATCACCGCCGCGCCGTGCTTCAGCGCGGTGCCGGCGCCGAGGCGGGCGCCGATCAGCTGGCCCGCGGCCATCGCCAGCCCCGCCGGCCACACCACCAGCCCGGCGGCGGTGAACATCCCCAGCGCGGCGAGGTTGCTGGCCAGGTTGAGCAGCTTGGTGTGGGCGGTGGCGCGCCGCAGGTTGTAGCCGGCCAGCGCCACGTAGGCGGCGGCGAACAGCGAGCCGGTGCCGGGGCCGAAGAAGCCGTCGTAGAAACCCACCCCGCCGCCCACCAGCAGGGCGAAGGGGACGTGGCCGAGGCGACGCTGGCTGTCGAGGTCGCCGACCCGCGGCGAGAGCAGGAAGTAGAGGGCGAAGGCGGCCAGCAGCAACGGGATCAGCCGTTGCAGCCAAGCGGTGTCGAGTCCCTGCACCAGCCACGCCCCGAGCAGGCTGCCGCTGAGCGCGGCGAGCGCCTCGGGCCACGCCCGGCGCAGCTCGATCTCGCCGGCCCGCGCGTAGTGAAGGGTGGCGGCGAAGGCGCCGAAGCTCCCCTGCAGCTTGTTGGTGGCCAGCGCCGGCAGCGGCGGCAGGCCGGCGGCGAGCAGCACCGGCAGGCCGATCAGCCCACCGCCGCCGGCGATGGCATCGATCCAGCCGGCGGCCAGCCCGGCGGCGAAGAGCAGCGCCATCAGTTCAGGGGTGATCCATTCCATCTCGATCTCGCAAGCCGCGGTGACGTCCTCCCTTCGGGTGAGGGCGCGTCGTTGTCCCAACGGAGGCCGTAATATTACCTATTGGTGAAATTTTTTCTCAAAGAACCGGGCGCGGCGTCGATATCGGTGGTGATCGACGACCCCACAACAACAAGGAGCCTGACGTCATGTCCGAGCACGCGTTGCCGCTACAGCCGACCCCGCCCGCCGCCACCGAATTCCCTGCCACCTTCACCTCGCCCCTGCCCCTGGTCTTCGTCCTCTTCGACGGCGACGGCAAGAAACTCTACGCCGAACAGCCGGTCGCCATCGTCACCCTGGCCCCCGGCAAGGCGCTCGGCGACCTCGCCTCCGCCGGGGTCTCGAGCACCGCCAAGATGCACGTGCGTGGCGAGGCGACCCGCGACGACGCCAAGGTCCAATACGCGGTCCACCTGGACGGCAAGCCGGCAGGAGAGACGTTCGTCGGACTCGACTATACCGGCAAGCACTGGGTCTTCAACGATGCCGGTGCGGTGGATTTCACCTACCTGCGCAATCCCATGGCGTTTCACATGCAGCGGGGCCCGGGCGATCACTATTGGGCGCCGCACAGCGCCTATTTCGAACTCTTTCTCTGCACCACCGCGCTGTGCCCGGGGATTTACGACAAGAGCACCGGGGCGTGGGATCTCGGCGCGGTGGCGACCGATGCGTACCGGTTCTACCAGGGGCTCTACATCAACCTGGAGAAGGTCGGCGGGCAGAAGGCGCGCCTCGATCTGGGGAAATACGACAAGAAGCACCCCCACGACGACGACGTGGGCGACCTGATCCTTCAGGCCAACCACGTCGACAGCAAGTACGTCTCGCTCAACGGCACGATGCCGCCGACCCTGCCGGCGCTGGGCGCCAACCAGGTGGTGCTGTGCGAGCCGAAGGCCGACCACTTCGGCATCGACTCGGGCGATGCGCCGCCGACCCTGCCCGCACCGGTTCCTCCGTCGCTGCAACAGATCCTCGATTGGTGGTCCAACTGGGCCACCCTGTCGGCCTACGATGGTCCCGGCAGCGGGTGGAGCGGAAACCCCCAGTGCCCGCCATCCGGCTATGCCGATGCGACCCGGATGGTCGACCCCTTCGGACCGTCCGGCGGCAGTCCGCAGACGCTCGGCACGCTGCTCGCCCAGTACACCGACCTCCCCTCCTTCGCCCGCTACCTGCTGCTGGCCGAGATCGCCAAGGACCCCGACGGCTATCACCGCAGCACCTATATGTTCAAGAAGGGCGACCAGCTCTATGCCGGTCCGCTGTGGGACAAGAACAAGTCCTACGGCAACACTCAGAACTACGGGTCCGACTACTGGTACGTGGAGAGCTACGGCTGGACCCTGTTCGGCAGCGACAACCCGCTGGTGCAGAATCCGCCGGCGAAAACGGGCAGCCCCGATCCGTCGAAGGATCCGACCAACCCGCTCAACCCCGCGCAGGTCCCCTGTTGGTGGTGGGTGCTGCTCACCTCCAAGGCGTTCTGCGCCGAGGTGTGGAAGGTGTGGCAGACGGAGTACGCGACCGGCGGCGCGTTCAACGACACCAACCTTACCGCCTATCTCACGACGCAGAAGACGCTGATTACGACGACGACCCGGGGGGAGTCCTCGCCGGCCGCCCGTGACCTCACCTTGTGGCGCAACGACACCGTGGCCAACTGGAAGGGATACGTGAGCGATCTGGAGACCTACCTCTCCGCGCGTCTCCGCTGGATCGACAGCAATCTGGCGGCAATGCTCGCCGACACCTCGGGTTTCGCCCCGCCCAAGACCTGACCGGATCGCGGTGTCGTCGTGAGCGATCACCGCATTCCGTATGCAAGGCTTTTCCCATAGGGCGGCCCGCGGCCGCCGCGGCGTTTCCGGTGGCACGGCCGTTCGTTGTCGCGGGCCAGCAGGTGGATGTGGTGCCGTCGTCCGCCGGGGGTATCGTTCATCTCGTGCTCTCCTCGTCGATGAGTGCGCGGAAGGCCGTCTCCAGCCGCCGGTAGAGCGGGCCGGGGGCGGCGGTGAGCGGCCGCCCGTCCGCCGCGCGCACCGGGATCAGCTCCGCGCCGGTGCCGCAGAGGAAGCACTCATCCGCGGTATACAGGTCGTAGGGCGTGAGTGAGCGTTCACAGGCTTCGATTCCCTCCCGCGCGCAGAGCTCCAGCACCACGGCGCGGGTGATGCCGTCGAGGGCGCCGTCGCTCACCGGCGGGGTGTAGAGGATAGCGCCGCGGGCCAGGAAGAGGTTCTCCGCGGTGCCCTCGGTGAGGTAGCCGTGCTGGTTGAGCAGCAGCGCCTCGTCGGCCCCGGCGCGGCGCGCCTCCAGCTTGGCGAGGATGTTGTTGAGGTAGTTGAGGCTCTTGATCCGCGGATCGAGCACCGTCGGCCCCGGTCGCCGGGTGGAGGCGGTGATCAGTTCGATGCCGGTTTCGCGCCGCCCGGCGCCGACCACCGCCACCCGGTCGGCGATGAGGAACAGGTTGGGGGCCGCGCAGCCGGCGGGATCGAGCCCCAGGGTGCCGGCGCCGCGGGTGGCCACCAGCCGCAGGTAGCCGTCGCTCCCGTCGAAGGCGGCGATGGTCTCCGTCACCGCCCGCTCCAGGGCGGCCCGGTCGTAGGGGAGCTCCAGCAACAGGGCGCGGGCCGAGGCCTCCAGCCGCTCCAGGTGGGCGGTCAGGCGGAATGGCCGGCGGTGGTAGAAGCGGATCCCCTCGAACACCCCGTCGCCGTAGAGCAGGCCGTGGTCGTTGAGCGGGAGCACCGCCTCGGCGGCGGGGCGGATGCGGCCGTTGAGCCAGTAGATCGGTGCGGTCACGGTTGGGTCTCCTTGATCAGTTGCGGAAGGGAAGGGGGGCGGCGGGCGAAGCGGATCGCCACCACCACACCGGCGGCGTAGAGCCAGAGCGCCGGGGGGATCGACTCGCCGAGCAGCAGCCCGGCCAGCAGCAGGGTGAGGAAGGGCTGGAGCAACATCAGCTGGGCGCCGCTGGCCACCCCGGCGGCGAGCGCCCGGTACCAGAACCAGAAGCCGCCCAACTGGCTGACCAGGACGAGAAAGGTCAGCGCCAGCCACGGCGCCGGTGTGTGGGGTGCCGGCAGGCCCGCCCAGGTGAGGCCGAAGCCCAGCGCCGAGAAGGGGGCGGCGAACAGCACCGCCCAGGCCATCACCTGCCAGCCCGGCATCTCGCGGGCGAGCCGTCCCCCCTCGGCGTAGGTGGGGGCCACGATCAGCGCGGCGAGGTAGAGCTCGGGCGCCACCTTGCCGGCGCCGTCCCCCCAGGCGAAGTGCAGCACCAGTCCAGCCCCGGCCGCCGCCCACAGCCAGAAGGCGGGGGCCGGCCGCTCGTGCCCGCGCAGCCGGGTCCAGGCGGCGGTGGCCAGCGGGATCAGCGCCAGCGGGATCGCCCCCGGCGCCGCCTCATGCCCCTCCAGGGCGAGCGCCACCAGCAGCGGGAAACCGGTCCCGCCGAAGGCGACCACCGCCAGCCCGCCCCAGTGGCGCCGCTGCGGCAGCCGCGCGCCCACCACCGCCAGCGCGACCAGCGCGGCCAGCGCCGCCCCCAGCAGGCGGGCGAAGGTGAGCGCCAGCGGCGGAAACCCGTCCAGGGCGAGGCGGGTCATCGGCAGGGTGGCGGCGAAGGCGGTGACGGCGACGAGGCCGTAGAGGGTGGCGCGGCGCGGGCTGTCCATGACGCTCTCCGGTGGTTGGGGTGTGGCTACCACCCTATGCCTGCCGCCCCGATCATTACAGATCCAAACTGAGCTACACTGAACCAGCACAGTTTGGCCAAATGCCCGGCTGTGCTGGTCCAGCCGGAGGAAAACTGTATGGGTGAAGAGAGCCCGCGCTACGAACAGGTGGCCCGGCACATCCGCGAGCAGGTGCAGCGGGGGATCCTCCGCCCCGGCGAGCGGGTGCCGTCGGTGCGGCGGTTGAGCCGCCAGCTGGGGGTGAGCGTATCCACCGTGGTGCAGGGCTACGGACTGCTCCAGGATGAGCGGCTGATCGAGCCGCGGCCGCAGTCGGGTTTCTACGTGAAGGCCCCGGCGCGGCGCCCGCCCGCCCCTGCCATGAGCCGCCCGGAGGCGCGACCGCGGCCGGTCACGGTCAGCCAGCTGGCGCTTCAGGTGCTCCACGCGGGGCGCGGCGGCGAGACGATCCAGATGGGCACCGCGCTGCCGCGCACCGACTTCCCGGCGGTGGGGCGGCTGCACCGGATCATCGCCTCGCTGGCGCGCCGCCCCGACCCGCGGCTGGCCGACTACGACATGCCCCCCGGCAATCCCAAGCTGCGCCTGCAGATCGCCCGCCGGGCGGTGGACGCCGGGGTCGCGGTGGACGCCGACGAGGTGGTGGTGACCAGCGGCTGCCAGGAGGCGCTGACGCTGTGCCTGCGGGCGGTGGCGCAGGCGGGCGACACCGTGGCGATCGAGTCCCCCACCTTCTTCGGCACCCTGCAGGCGATCGAGTCCCTCGGCCTGAAGACCCTGGAGATCCCCACCGACCCGCGCCACGGCATCAGTCTCGACGCCCTGCGCCTGGCCCTGGAGCAGTGGCCGTTGAAGGCGCTGGTGCTTACCCCCCACTTCAGCAATCCGCTCGGCTACCGCATGAGCGACGCGCGCAAGGGGGAGCTGGCGGCACTGCTCGACTCGGCCGGGGTGCCGCTGATCGAGGACGATACCTACGGCGAATTGAATTATGAGGGGCAGCGGCCGAAGGCGGTCAAGGCGTGGGACCGCGGCGGCAACGTGCTGCTCTGCTCCTCGCTGTCGAAGAGCCTGGATCCCGGCCTGCGCATCGGCTGGGCACTGCCGGGCCGCTACCGCGAGGCGGTCACCCACCTCAAACTGGTGACCAGCATGGCCACCGCCACCCTGCCGGCATTTGCCGCCGCCGATTACCTGGAGTCCGGCGGTCACGACCGCCACCTGCGCGAGGTGCGCAAGGCCTACCGCGAGCGGCGCGACCGCTTCCTCGACCTGGCCCAGCGGCTGCTCCCCGAGGGGAGCCGCATCACCAGCCCCGACGGCGGCCTGGTCGCCTGGGTCCAGCTCCCCCACGGCGCCGACGCGATGGATCTCTACCACCGGGCGATGGCCCGCGGGGTGAGCATCGCCCCCGGCCCGCTCTTCTCGCCGGTGGGTCGCTACCGCGACTTCATCCGCCTCAACTATGCCCAGGCGAGCGTCGAGGAGATGGCCAAGGGGTTGGGAATCCTCGGGGAGCTGGCGCTCGAAGGGGCTTGACCGCTCCCGGCAAGAGCCAGGCCTGACGGCCTTTCGGGCCATGGATGAATCGGCGTAGCACTTGGGACGGATCGCGGTTGCCCTCCGGTCGCTGCCTCCGTTTGGCACGGCGGCCACGGGCCGCCCTATAGGGCGTGCCGCGCGCGCCGTGATGAACGGGGGCACCATTGGAGACGGATCGCAGGCGCCTTCCGTGGAATGCCAGAATGTCGTCAGAATCGGTCGTTCGCCAGCCTGCTGAGCTGTCCTAGACTCCCTTGGCTACCCCCCTCCGCGGCAACCGCTGCGTGGGGGCCATTCGCGCCGGCCGTCCGCCGCCGGCATCAGGGAACACGCAGCGAGGGACCCCATGAGCCAGACCCAACGACGCCCCAACATCCTCCTCATCATGACCGACGAGGAGCGCTTCCCGCCGGACTACGAAGGCGAACAGGTCGCCGATTGGCGCGAGCAGCATCTCACCGGCCGCAACAAGATCCGCGATGCGGCGGTGAGCTTCACCCGCCACTACGCAGGCTCCACCGCCTGCGAGCCGAGCCGCGCGACACTGTTCACCGGCCAGTACCCGTCGCTCCATGGGGTGAGCCAGACCTCCGGCCTGGCCAAGAACTCCAGCGATCCGGGACTCTTCTGGCTGCCGCCCAACAGCGTGCCGACGCTCGGCAACTGGTTCCGCGCCGGCAGCGACTACCGCACCTTCTACCACGGCAAGTGGCACATCTCGGACCAGGACCTGATCATCCCCGGCAGCCACAACGGGCTGCTCACCACCGACGCCGAGGGCAACGTCTACCCCGAGCGCGAGGCCCTCTACCGCAAGGCCAACCGCCTCGCCGACTACGGCTTCGACGGCTGGATCGGTCCCGAGCCCCACGGCGCGCTGGCCAACAACGCCGGCCTGATGCGCGACCCCGGGTTTGCCCAGCAGACCATCGACATGCTCCAGCAGCTGGAGCAGGAGGCCGCCACCGACGCCGACTACCGTCCGTGGCTCGCCGTCTGCTCCTTCGTCAATCCCCACGACATCGTCTTCTCCGGTCAGTCGTGGCAGCTGGTCGGCCTGCCCGAACCGGACCTCTCCGGCATCCCGGTGATCGACCCGCCGACCCGCCACGAGGCGCTCTGCCACAAGCCCCGCTGCCAGCGCGACTACGTGCTCAACTACGGCCAGTTCTACTACCGCCAGCCCACCACCGACGCCTACTACCAGCTCTACCTCTACCTCCAGCAGCAGGTGGACCGGCAGATCGAGTCGGTCTACGACGCCCTGCTCGGCTGCCCGACGATCGCCAACGACACCGTGGTGATCTTCACCTCCGACCACGGCGACGTGCTCGGCGCCCACGGCGGTATGCATCAGAAGTGGTACAACGCCTACGACGAGTGCATCCGCGTGCCGCTGCTGATCTCCACGCCGCAGCAGCGCAGCGGCGGCCAGTCGAGCCACCGCGACGCCACCACCAGCCACGTCGACCTGCTGCCGACGATGCTCGAGCTGGCCGGCATCGACGCCGAGGCCGCCGGCGAGCGTCTCGCGCAGAACCACACCGAGGTGCATCGCCCGGTGGGCCGCAGCCTGCTGCCGCTGATCAACGGCAGCGGCAACGACCAGCCGATCTATTTCATGACCGACGACGAGGTGGACAAGGGGCTCAGCGAGGCGGCCCCGCCCAAGTTCACCGAGCTCTATCTCGCCACCCGGGCGCAGAACGCCGGTTTCCCCAACCCCAACGAGAGTGCGGAGGAGGGGCGCGAGGGGATCACCCCCGGCGGCGTGATCTCCACCGAACTGGCCCTCGGCCGCCCGGTCAGCACCCGCCAGCAGCTCCCCTACCGGCCGGTGATCCAGCCCCACCACATCGAGACGGTGATCACCCGCATCGACGGCACCCTCTACAAACTGAGCCGCTACTTCGAGAACCCGCGCTTCACCGGCAACGCGGTGGGCAACCCCGACGGTGGCGCCGAGCAGTACTTCGTCCCCGACGAGTGGGAGCTCTACGATCTGGACGGCGACCCCGAGGAGCGCGACAACCTGCTCTCGCCGTGCGCCGACAAGGCGCCGGACGCGCAGCTGGTGGCGTCGCTGAAGCAGCAGTTGCGCGAGCAGCGCAAGGCGAAGCGGCTGCTCCCCACCACCCTCAACCGCAACGCCACCACCGCATAAGGCGCGTTACGCGCGCCGTGGTCGGCGGAGGGGGCACGTCCGACGAGGCGGGGTTCCGTCGCCTGTAGGAGCGGCCCCAAGGCCGCGATGGTTCGAAGTGCCGGCCCCCCCGCGGCTTGCGGGGGCCGGTGGACAGGGCGCCATCGCGGCCTTGGGGGCCGCTCCTACAGGTAAGGGCTCGCGAAAAAATAACTTCCTGTTTTGGAC
>NZ_BAAHXB010000166.1:0-9046 GCF_054657215.1 Endothiovibrio diazotrophicus | reverse complement strand
CCCAGCTTGGCGGCCAGATCTTCCGCCCGGAGGTGGGTGTAGCGCTTCAGCATGGCCAAGGTCTTGTGCCCGGTGATCGCCGCCACTTCCATGGGGTTCAAACCAAGCTCGAAGAAGCGGCTGGTCGCCTCGTGGCGCAGGTCGTGGAAACGCAGGCCTTTCACTCCCGCTCGCTTGCAGAGTGCCCGGAAACGGTAGGCCAGGTTCCCGGTGGTCATGGAGGGAAAGAGGTCATCGCCGTCGGCGAGTGGGGCAAGACGACCCAGCACTTCCGCCGCCCGCGAGGAGAGGGGCACCACGCGGCGCTCCCCATTCTTGGTGTCGGGAAGCGTGGCGGTGCGCGCTTCGAGGTCGATATTCGACCACTTCAGGGTGCGCAGCTCCCCCGCCCGCATGGCGGTCTCAATGGCCAGGGTGATCACTTCGCGGTAGGGGGAGTCGGCCACTTCCAGCAAGCGGGCCTCTTCGTCACCCTCCAAGCGCCGATCCCGCCCCTGGGGTTGCTTGGGTTTGCGGATGTAACTGACCGGGTTTCTGAGCGACTCCATGCCCCACTCCTTCACCGCGACGGTGAAGAGATGGGAGATGAGGTTGAGGTCATGATTGACGGTGTAGGGGCTCTTCCCGTCGGCGAGCCGCTGGTCGCGGAACTCCGCCAGGTCAGCGCCGCGGATGGATGCCAGCGGGCGCAGCGCAAGCTTGCGGTTTTGCCACAGACGGATCTTTCTCTTCTCCCGATCGGCCCCCTTCTTGGCGGGGGTCACCTCGCGCAAATAGCGCTCCAGCGCTTCGCCAAGCGTCGTCTGCTCCGCCTCGGAGCGGGAGACAAACACCCCCCGGTCCATCTCGCTTTCCAGCGCACGCGCCCACGCCTCGGCCTCGGCGCGGTTCTCAAAAGTCTTTGACTGATGGGGGTACCCGGTCTTTCTGATCTGGGCCTGCCACTGGTAGGGCCCACGCTTGCGGATGGTGGCCATCTCCTGCTCCTCCCCGGCTATCCACGCCTACAAACTGTGCCAAAACTGTGACAAAAATAGTGGATGAGCGCGGCGATGGCAAGGGTTCTAAGGGAAAAAATAGATCACAGGATATTGAATATAAAAGAAAAAGTACGGATCATAGGTCCGAGAAGTTTTCTGAATTAAAACGGGAACGGAGGCACCGTCGTTTATCATTTCCGCCACCCTTTCCGAGTGGGGGCTTCCATTCGGAACGGTTATCGCGGCCGCAAGCCCGCTGCTTCCGTTCGCGTCGGCGCGGTAGCGCCAACCTACGGCAATCCGGAAAGCGAGTGCTCCGTCATCGTGGAAGGGGCGCGCCGTCTGTTCGGGGGGATCGTTGGGCTTCGTTATCGTTTTTGCACAGGGACGTGCTTATGACGCGGGAGGGTAGGAAGCCCGTAGCGTCTTTGCACAGGGATGTGCTTATGACGCGGGAGGGCAGGAAGCCCGTAGCGTCCAACCCAACCTACAACGCCATGAAGGGGGAGGTCAGCCGGCGGCGCGCAGCGGCACCACCTCGGCGCGGTGGCGGCGGGGCAGGGTGTGGACCTCGGCCAGCGGTGGTTCGACGGAGAGGATCTCGACGCAGCCGGCGGCGGTGGCGTAGGCGGCGATGATCGCCTGTTCCTCCATGGCGTCCATCACGTCCCGCATGGTCATCTCCAGGGCCAGGTCGCCGCGTACCGGTTTGCGCGTCACATTCATCGTTGTCGTTCCGAGGCTGTGAAAAAAAAGGGGGAGCCCGCGCTGGACTCCCCCTTTTTGACGACCGGATCGCGAGAAACTTTAGCGGATGATGAAAACCGTTACGGTGAAGGAGCGGGGGGGGGGGCATCAGGTGAAAGGTAAAAGGTAAAAGGGCCTTCGATCGACGCCAATCGCTCTCTGACGTCTTGTCGGTTGGCGGCGAAGGGTATTTGGGGTTGGCAGGGCCTCTCTTCCCTTTGACCTTTGACCTTTTGCCTTTTACCTGCCGGAAAGAGGGACAGGCCCTCTCCCGGTTCTGCCGCTACTTCCTCAGCAACGGCGTCAGGTGCGGCTCGATCACTTTGAGCAGCGCCTCGTAGACCTTGGGGCTGGCGGCGACGATGTTGCCGCTCTGGATGAATCCCTCGCCGCCGGTGAGGTCGCCGACGAAGCCCCCGGCCTCTTGTACCAGCAGGGCGCCGGCGGCCAGGTCCCAGGAGTTGAGGCCGATCTCCCAGAAGCCGTCGACCCGGCCGGCGGCGACGTAGGCCAGGTCGAGGGCGGCGGAGCCGGGGCGGCGGATGCCGGCGGTCTGCACGATCAGCTCCTTGAGCATCCCCAGGTAGGCGTCCAGGTGGGTGTAGTCGTTGTAGGGCAGGCCGGTGGCGAGCAGCGCATTCTCCAGCCCCTTGGCGGTGCTCACCCGGATGCGCTTGCTGTTGAGCTGGGCGCCGTCGCCACGGCTGGCGGTGAACAGATCCTGGGCGATCGGGTCGTAGACCACCGCCTGCTCCAGCCGGCCGCGGTGGAGGAGCGCGATGGAGACGGCGAACTGGGGGAAACCGTGGAGGAAGTTGGTGGTGCCGTCGAGGGGATCGATCACCCACTGGAAGTCGGGTACACCCCGCTTGTTCCCGTGTGCGCCACCATCCTCGCCGCTCTCCTCGGCGAGGATCGCGTGGTCGGGGTAGGTGCGGCGCAGCACCTTGATGATCTCCTGCTCGGCCTGGCGGTCCACCTCGGTGACGTAGTCGTGGCGTCCCTTGCGGTCGATGGTCAGTTCGTCGCGGCGGTCGAAGTGACGGGCGATGACGTTGCCGGCGGCACGGGCGGCGCGCACGGCGATGTTGAGCATGGGTTGCATGGGCGGATCCGGAGCACGGCGGGTTGGCGAAAGGCGCGATAGGATACCAGCAATCGCCGGATGGGCGTAGGGCGCGGCACTCCGTCGATACCGGTGCGCCTCCTGGCGTCGGCAACGCATGGGGCGGGCCGCGCCATATCGGTGGCAAGGTGGTTTCTACAACGCCCGGATCTCCAGGCCGAGGGCTCGCGCCTTGTCGGCATTGCCGCTGGCGGTGACCAGCGCGGTGCTCGCCCGCTCCGGCTTGAGATAGCTCTCGGCGACCCGCTTGAGGTCCGCCTCGGTGACCGCCAGGACCCCCTGGCGCAGCCGGTTGCGGTGCTCCGGGGTGCGCCCGTTGAGCCCGTTGTAGTAGGCGATCCGCGCCTCGCCGGCGGGCGAGGAGGGCTGGTCGATGCGCGAGACCACACCGAGGATCGCCTCCTCGACGGTGTGCCACGGGTGGTCGCGCTCCAGCAGCCAGCCGATGGAGGCGTCGAAGTCGGCCAGGGTCTCCTCCAGCCGCGGGTCGCGGTAGGAGTAGAAGCGGAAGGCGCCGGAGTCGGCGTCGAAGCCGGCGCCGCCGCCGTAGGCGCCGCCCTGCTCGCGGATGGCGCGGTGCAGGAAGCCGTTGCGCAGCACGTTGCCGAGCACCAGCAGCGCCGGGGCGTCGGGGTGGGCGGCGGCCACCGCGGGATAGGCGCGGGCGGCGAAGTTGACCTGGGTGGAGGTGGTCCACGCCTCCATCACCCGGTGCTCCACCGCGTCGAGGCGGAAGGGGGCGGCGGCCGCGTGGGCGGGGCGGTCGCTCCACAGCGCCTCGATCGTCCCGGCGATGGCGTCCTGCTGCTCCTCCTCGCTGATCACCAGCATGCGGCGCGGGGCCGCGGCCAGCTTGTCGCGCAGCGCCGCCAGCCGTGCGGCCAGCGCGCCGAGGTGGTCGGTATCCTCCAGCGAGTCGTCGAGCGCCTTCAGCTTGCGGATGCCGAGCAGGCCGCTCCAGCGGTGGGAGAGGGCGGCGGTGGGGCTCATGCCGGCACCGGCGGCGCTCATCGCCAGGGAGTGGCCGCGGCCGGTCACCCCCTGCTCCAGGTCCGCCCGGTCCTGGGCGATCAGCTCGCGGATGCGCGACAGCTCGTCGAAGCGGGCGCTTTCGAAGGTCTCCTGGATCAGCTCGCCGAGGGCCCGCTGATTACGCGCCAGCGCCTTGCCGGAGACGACGAAGAGGCCGCGCACGCGCTGCACGTCGTCCACCGCGCCGCGGATCGGGGTGCGTACGCCGATGCCGCCGGTGACCGCCGCCTGCAGCGCCTGGGTCTCCAGGTAGTCGCGGCCGCCGGAGCCCACCTCGCCCATCAGCGAGCTGAGCAGCGGCAGCAGGTCGGTCTCCTCGTCGCTCAGCTCCGGCAGCTCGGTGACCAGCTCCTGGTAGACCAGGCCGTTGGTCCCCTGCGGGTACCAGGCGATCGGCATGCCGGCCTGCTCGTGCTCCTCGCCCCGGGCGATCTTCAACTCCGCGGGGACGTCCTCGATCCCCACCTTGGGCAACCGCTCGGGGTCGTCGTGGCGATTCTGGCGTGCCTCCAGGGCGGCGGCGCGCTCGACGATCGCCCGTTTCTCCGTTTCCGACAGCCCCTCGCGGATGGTCGCCAGGCGGGCCGCCTCGGCCGCGGCCTCGCGCTCCGCCTGGGCGGTGTCGGGGGCGAGGGTGAGGCGCACCCGGTGGGGGTTGTCCAGCAGCAGCTCGCGCACCAGGGCGGGGATGAAAGCGGGGTCCTCGATGTCGGCGCGCAGCTTCTTCAGCACCGGGTCGATCTCCAACGCGTGGGCGGGGTCGCCGCCGTGCATCGCCGGGGTCATGGCGTTGAGCATCAGCTGCAGGCCGTAGGGGAAGTGGCCGCCGCCGATCTCCCGCTGGGAGAGCTCCAACTGGTGGAGCACCGCCTCGACCATCTCCTTCGGCGCGCCTTTCTCGGCGACGTCGTTGAGCACTTCGAAGACCAGCCGCTCCACCGCCTCGGCGTGTTGCGGCTCGGAGCCCTCCAGGCCGCAGCTGAAGGACATCTCGCGGGGGGAGTCGTCGAGGCCGCAGAGCGGCGAGGGGGAGGTGCCGAGCTTGCTCGTCTCCAGGGCGCGGCGCAGCGGCGAGGCGCTGTTGTCGAGCAGCACGCCGGTGAGCAGGTGGGCCTTGAGCACCGTCTCCATGTCGTCGTTGCGCCCGAGCAGCCAGGCGAGAACGATGTGGGTCTTCGCCCGGGTCTCCTCGGCGGGGTCGAGGGCGTAGGTGGCCTCGACGCTGCGCGGGGCGTCGAAGCGCCGCTCGTCGGGGATGGTGAAGTCGTGGTCGTCCCGCGCGAAGCCCTCCAGGGCCAGCGCCTGGAAGCGCGCCTGGTGGTCGGCGGCCGGGATGTCGCCGTAGGTGAGGAACAGCGCGTTGCTCGGGTGGTAGTGGGTGCGGTGGAAGTCGCGCAGCTGCTGATAGGTGAGATCCGGGATGTGATGCGGGTCGCCGCCGGAGTTGTGGTGGTAGGTGACGGTCGGGTAGAGCTCGGCGGAAAGGGTCTGCCACAGGGTGGAGACCGGGTTGCTCATCGCCCCCTTCATCTCGTTGAACACCACCCCCTTGAAGACCAGTTGGCCGTTGGCGTCGTCGGCCGGCTCGAACTCCACCCGGTGCCCCTCCTGGGCGAAGTCCAGCTCGTCGAGGTTGGGGAAGAAGACCGCGTCGAGGTAGACCCGCAGCAGGTTGTCGAAGTCCTTGCGGTTCTGGCTGGCAAACGGGTAGGCGGTCCAGTCGGCGCCGGTGAAGGCGTTCATGAAGGTGTTGAGCGAGCGCCGCGTCATCATGAAGAAGGGGTCGCGCACCGGGTAGCGCTTGGAGCCGCAGAGCGAGGTGTGTTCCAGGATGTGGGCGACGCCGGTGGAGTCCTCCGGCACGGTCCGGAAGGCGACCATGAAGGCGTTGTGGCCATCGTCGCTGGCCAGGTGCAGGTGGCGCGCGCCGGTGGCCGTGTGGCGGTACTCCTCCAGGGTCAGGTGGAGGGAGGAGATCGGCTCGCTGCGCAGCAGCTCGAAGGCGGGATGGACGTCGCTCATGATGTCAGTTGTACTCCTCACCGGCGGGTGGCGCCTCGCGCTCTTCGGTGAGCAGGCGCTCGGCCTCGTCCTGGTTTTTGGCGAAGACCAGCCGCACCGTATGGTCGGCGTCCTTGGGCAGCTCCTTGCGCATGGCGTTCACCACCGCCTTCGCCTCGCGGTAGGAGGGCTGGCTGTCGACGTACTCCAGTTTCTTCTCGGCGAAGATCTTGTAGACCAGGTAGGGCATCGGATGGAATCCTCTCGCTGAACGCTCACGGGACTTGGGGTGGGGCGGAATGATACCAATGATACGGCCGGCAATACGCCCCCTTAGCGGCGGATATGGGGTCGGGCCGGCGACGGGACAAGGGGAGGAGGGGGACGATGGACGAGCGGCGGATGGTGTGGATGCTGACGGCGGTGATCGCCCTGTTGCTGGTGACGGTCGTGATCACGCTGGTGGTGGCGCTGCGCTGGCGGCGGCGGCAGCGGGCGGCGATGGGGCGGCTGGGGGAGGCCGCCGGCAGGAGTGGCGACGGCGAGGGCTCCGGGGAGCTGGCCGGGCGGCGCTATCGCTTCGCCCTGTTCCCCGGCGGCCGCAATATGCCGCCCAGCCTCACCGTCGCGCTGCCGGTCGGCTCCGTGCGGTCGCTGGCGTTGCGGCGCGAAAGGGCCTTCGACCGCTTCTTCAAGGCGATCGGCCTGGCGGTGGAACCGCAGAGCGGCGACCCCGCCTTCGACCGGGCGGTCTACCTCGCCTTCGACGACCGTCCGTTCGCCCGCCGCTGGCTCGCCGACGCTCGGGTGCGCGAGGCGATCCGTGGACTGTTCGCCGCCGGTTTCACTCACCTGGAGTGTGACGGAGAGGCGCTGCGGGCGGTGTGGCGACCATTCAAGGCGTGGGAGGCGGTGGGCGCGGAGACGGTGCATGGGGCGGTGGAGCGGCTGGTGTCGCTGGCCGAGTCGCTGGAGCGCGAGGGGCCGGCGCGGGTGGCTCCCGACTCCCCGTGGGCGGGGCGTCTGGTCGCCTTCGGGATCGCCGTCGGCGCCGTGGTGGCGGGCACCGTCAGCCTGGTGATCACCGCGGTGCGCTACGTGCCCCTGGACTGGTTCGACCTCTGGTTCACCGCCCTGGCCGGCGCGCTCCCCCTGACCCTGCTGTTCCTCCTGCTCTGCGTGCCGTTGCTGCGCGGCCGGGCCAACTCCCACGTCGAATGGAGCGTGGCGGCGGGGATCGCGCTGGCCGGCCTGCCGCTCGCCGCGGTCGGCGGCCTCGGCCTGCTCAACGGGGTGATGGACGAGGCGCAGCCCCGGCGGGTGGCGGTGCCGCTGATCCACAAGCATTCCGTCTCCGGCAAGGGCACGAGTTACTACCTGACGGTGGCGTCGTGGCGGGGCGACGGTGAAGAAGAGCTGAAGGTGGGCGGGCGCCTCTACGGGCAGCTGGAGCCGGGGCGGGATCGGGTGCGACTGCTCCACCATCCCGGGCGGTTCGGGCTGGCGTGGGTTTCCGATGTCCGGTTGGCCGACGAGTAGCCGTTTGGTATCCGCAGCCAGGCGGCCGCGCCGGGACACCCGTGAGGTGACGGGGTATGGAGGGGGTCGTCGATGTATCACGCTACCCGGCGGGAGACCGCCGGGTAGCGTGATGAGTATCGCTACTCGAAGGTGTAGGTGACGAAGACCGGCGACAGCGGGTTGTCGTTGTTGATGATGCTGATGCTGATCGGGCCGGCGCTGAGGGTGCCGCTGCCCATGCCGCTCTTGTAGACGATGGCGGAGCTGAGCGAGGGGGCGCTGCCGTGGGTGTAGGTCCATGAGGTGCCGCCGTCGGCCTGGTAGTCGAAGCGCACGCCGTTGACGGTGAGGTGCTCTTCCGCCTGCCAGTCGAAGTTCACCGACTGGCCCTCCTGGAAGTCGAGGTCGGCGGCGGGGGTGCCGACGCCGGTGCGGGTGGCGACCGGGCGGCTGAAGGCGTTGGGATCGGTGGTGCCAGTGGTCGGTTGCAACTGGGCGAGCAGTTCACTCACCGTGCCGATACGGATCAGTTGGTCGCCCCACGGACCGCCGTAGAGGTAGACCCCGCTCTGCTCGTCGACGCCGAGGTAGATGCCGGTGGAGGGGTAGTGGCGGTAGGTCCAGGTGGCGGCGCTCGTGGTGGATGGGCCGGCCGGGAACCAGTTGGCATAGTGGCTCTCGGCGAGGCCGAAGAGGGTCTCGATGTCGCCGCTGCTCGCCGCATCGGAGCCGTTTGAGGCGGTCAGGGTGGCGTCGGTGATCTCGACGTTCTCGCTGGACTGCTCGGGGACCCACAGGTAGACGCAGCGTTCGCTCTCGTCGGTGACCACCCAGGGGTGGCCGATGTAGGTGGGCTGGCGGTAGGAGGCGCCGGCGGTGAGGGTCTTGTAGAGGGTGCGGTTGCCCTGGAAGTTGATCCAGTAGACGTTGACGGTGGCCGAGGAGTCGTTCTGGAAGGTGACGCTGGCGCTGCCGCCGGAGGAGTTGGAACGTTGCCCGGACTCCTGGTCGCAGGAGAGCTCGGTGGCCCGGGCGGTGGCCGGGAGGAGCAGCACGAGCGCGAGGAACAGACGTTTCATGGTGTTGATCTCTCGAAAGGGTTGCCGGGGCCTCGGGGCGGGGTCGCCGCGCGCCGGGCCGTCGCCGATTGTAAACGATTGCAAAGAGGAATCGGCGTGCGGTGGCGCGCCGCGCGGTCGCCGGCGGGACAACGAGAGGTCAATAGTCGAGTTCGGGCGGTGGGACGTCCAGCTCGGCGAGCTCTTCATCGGTGAACAGCCGTGAGCGGGTGAGGAAGGCCTTCCCTTCGGGGCCCTCCAGGGAGAAGGTGCCGCCGTGTCCCTCGGTGACGTCGATGATCAGTTGGGTGTGACGCCAGTAGGCGTACTGCGACTTGCTGATATAGAAGGGGCAGCCGCCGATCGCGCCGAGGTACTGGTCGCCCGGTCCGATGGTCAGCTCGCCGGGGAGAAAGCAGTTGGCGGCGCTGTTGTCGCAGCAGCCGCCGGATTGGTGGAAGAACAGGCCGTCGCCGTGCTTGCGCTTCAGCGTCTCGATCAGTTCCAGGGCGGCCGGGGTGGCGGTGACTTTTTCGACCATGGGGTGCTCCTCGGCGGGGCGGTCGCCCGCCCCGCGGCTT
>NZ_BAAHXB010000165.1:0-9394 GCF_054657215.1 Endothiovibrio diazotrophicus | reverse complement strand
AAGGTTGGGTTGAGCGGGAGCGAAGCCCAACACGCCGCCGCCGGACTCTCCGCGCCGCAGTTCTCGAGCACGCCTGTTGGGCTTCGCTACGCTCAACCCAACCTACAAGCCCCGATCCCCCAGAGCCCGACAGGCTCCTAGTCCGCCGCCATCACCTTCGGGGCATCGCCCTTCGCCGGCGCCTTCGCCTCGGTGAGCGTGGCCCCCCGCCGCTGCTCCTCTTCCCGCTCCTTGCGCTCCTGCCACTTCAGCATCTGATAGTAGGCGCGGATGTTCTTCACGTAGTAGAGCGCCTCACCACCGCGGGCGTAGCCGTGGGGGAGGGTCTTGTACCACTTCCGCTTGCCCAGTTTGCGTAGCTGTTTCTTCACGTCCGCCCAGGAGTCGGGGCTGCCGCCGAGCCGTTGGGTGAGGATGCGGGTGTCCTCCAGGTGCCCCATGCCGATGTTGTAGGCGGCCAGCGCCATCCAGGTGCGGTCGGGCTCCTGGATCCGCTTCGGCAGCCGCCGCTTCAGCGAGGCGAGGTAGCGGGCGCCGCCGAAGATGCTCTGCTCCGGGTCGAGTCGGTTCTTCACGCCGAGCTGGCTGGCGGTGGCGCGGGTCAGCATCATCACCCCACGCACCCCGGTGGGGGAGATCGCGTCGGGGTCCCACAGCGACTCCTGGTAACCCATGGCGGCGAGCAGCCGCCAATCGAAGCCGTACTCGGCGGCGGCATGGCGGAAGTGGTGTTCGATCGCCGGCAGGCGTTGCTCGATGTGGCGCAGGAAGTGGCGGGTGTGGACGTAGTCGAAGTGGGTGGCGCGGCCGTAGTAGCGTTCCAGGATGCGGGCCAGTTCACCGCTCTCCTGGAGTTCCGCGAAGAAGCGGCGCGCCTCCTGGAGCAGCGAGCCGTCGCCGCTACGCGGGAAGGCCCAGGCGAGCTGGCTGGGGGGCGCGAGGGCGAGGGGGGCGATCGCCACCTCCGGGTAGTAGAGACGGTGGAGGGCGACGAAGTTGGACTGGAGGATGGTGTAGTCGATCTCGCGGCTGGCCACCCGGCGCATCAGCTCGCGGCTGTCGGCATCGTTCACCTCGTCCCACTGGATCCCCGGGTAATCCGTCCGGTAGTGGTCGAGCAGGGCGCCCTGGGGGCACTCCTCGACCACCTCGACCTCCTTGCCCTGCAACGCCTCCAGCGAGTCGGGGGGCGAGGTGTCGCGGTGGTAGAGCAACTGCTGGGTGATCTCCTGATAGGGGGGGCCGGCGCGCAGCTTCTGCCGCTCCTCTTCACTGAGACTCATCCCCGCCGCCGCCAGATGGACCACGCGGCGTTTGACCAGACTGAGGATCCGTGAGGGCTGGTCGACGGTGATCAGCCGTAGTTTCACCCCGAGGCGCTCGGCGAAACGGTTGACCAGCTCGTAGGAGACGCCGGCGGGGCCGTCCGGGGTCTGGAAATAGGTGGTGGGCCCGGGGCGGGTCGCCACCACCAGCTCGCCCGCGTCGCGCACCTGCTGGAGGGCGGTGCGCCGATCGCCGCAGCCGTGGATCAGCAGCAGCGTCGCGGCGAGCAGCAGCGGCGCCATCGCGCGTCGTCGGCCGCCGACGATACGGGCAGATCCGTACCGTCGCGCGAAAAGCGCTGGGGGGTGCGGGAGGTGGCCGGCGGAATGTTGCACGGGGGGCAGGGTTTCTCCGGGTGGAAGATCGATTGTAGCCGCCCGTTGGCCGGTGGGAAACCGCCGCTGTACAAGGATCGATGATGGTGTACAATTCCGCCCCTGCCCGGTTTCGGTCGGGTGAACGGAGAGGTGCCGGAGCGGCCGAACGGGCTTGACTCGAAATCAAGTGACCCCTTACGGGGTCCGTGGGTTCAAATCCCACCCTCTCCGCCAAATTCCGCGCACGAAAAAAGGGCTCCCGTCGGGAGCCCTTTTTCGTGCGCGGAATTCGGCGGTAGGCTGGGGAGGATGACGGCGCTTGCTACCCCCTTACCGGGCCCAGCAGCAGCGACTCGCCCTGCATCTCGTCGGCCCTGGGCAGGCCCATCAGGTGGAGCACGGTGGGGGCGATGTCCTGCAGGCCGCCGCCGATCCCCAGGCGCCAGGGGACGTTGTCGATCACCAGACAGGGCACCGGGTAGACGGTGTGCTGGGTGTGCGGGGCGCCGGTGACCGGGTCGACCATCTCGTCGCAGTTGCCGTGGTCGGCGGTGAGGATCACCGAGTAGCCGTGCGCCTCCGCCGCATCCAGCACCCTGCCGGCCTCCCGGTCGAGCACCTCCACCGCCTCGATCACCGCCTCGCGCACCGCGCTGTGCCCCACCATGTCGCCGTTGGCGAAGTTGACCACGATGAAGGCGTGGCGCCCCTCGGCGAGGGCCGCGACCACCGCGTCGGCCACCGCCGGGGCGCTCATCTCCGGTTGCAGGTCGTAGGTGGGGACCCTGGGCGAGGGGATCAGGATCCGTTCCTCGTTGGGGGTCTCCTCGGCACGGCCGCCGTTGAAGAAGAAGGTGACGTGGGCGTACTTCTCGGTCTCGGCACAGTGGAGCTGGGAGAGACCGGCGGCGCCGATCTGCTGGGCCAGGGTGGTGGCCGGTTTTTCCGCCTCGAAGGCGTAGGGGAGGCCGAAGTGGGCGTCGTACTCCATCATGCAGGTGACCTCGGCGGGGGTGAAGGTGCCGCGATCGAAGTGGGGGAAGTCGGGGCGGTGGAGCGCCTCCACCATCTGCCGCGGGCGGTCCTTGCGGAAGTTGAAGTAGAGCACCGGATCGCCGCCGCGAATCGGCTCGCCGCCGTCGATCACGCTGGGGAAGAGGAACTCGTCGTCCTCGTCGGCGCGGTAGGAGTTCTCGATCGCCTCGCGCGCCGAGCCGGCGTGGCGCCCGGCGCCGTCGACCATCGCCCGCCAGGCCAGTTCGATCCGCTCCCAGCGCTGGTCGCGGTCCATCGAGTAGTAGCGGCCGCAGACGGTGCTGATCACGCCGCCGCAGGGGGCCAGCGCGGTCTCCAGCGGGGCGAGGTAGGAGAGTGCCGAGCGCGGCGGGGTGTCGCGGCCGTCGGTGATCATGTGCAGCGCCGGGCGCACGCCGCGCTGGGAGCACAGCTTGAGCAGGGCGGTGAGGTGGTCGAGGTGGCTGTGGATGCCGCCGTCGGAGACCAGACCGATCAGGTGCAGCGGCCGCTGCCGTTCGCGGGCCCGCGCCAGCGCCGCGGCGAGGACCGGGTTGTCGAAGAAGCTGCGGTCGCGGATGGCGTCGTCGATCACCACCAGGTCCTGGCGCACCACGGTGCCCGAGCCGAGGGTCATGTGGCCCACCTCGGAGTTGCCCATCTGGCCGTTGGGCAGGCCTACCGAACGGCCGGAGGCCTGCAGCAGGGTGTGGGGGTTGGCGGCGAAGTGGCGGTCCAGATTGGGGGTGCGGGCCAGCGCCACGGCGTTGTGCGTGCGGCTGGGGTTGGCGCCGAAGCCGTCCAGGATCACCAGCAGAACGGCGCGGCGCGGGGCACCGGTGGAATGGCTCATCGCTCTCTCCTTCATCGGGTGGTTCGGCGCCTGCGCAACTCTAGACCATCATTGTGACAACGGCGACGGCGGTCCTGAGGGCGGCTTTTGACCCGGTCCATCGAGGGGGTCTCCCGGAATCGGTGGTGCTGTCCAACGGGGCCCGGATGGAGTACGTTTTCCTCCATGTCCCGCCACTCCATCCGCATCGACGTTCAACGCCAAACGCTCTCTCTGGAAGAGGAGGGGCGGCCGGTGGCCGAGTATCCGGTCTCCACCGGGGTCAATGGGGTGGGGGAGCGGAGTGGCAGCGGGCAGACGCCGCGGGGCCTTCACTGCATTCGGGCGAAGATCGGTGCCGGTGTGCCGCCGGGGGCGGTGTTCGTCGGCCGGCGGGCCACCGGCGAGGTCTACGACGAGGCGCTGGCGGCGGCCCACCCCGAGCGCGATTGGGTCCTCTCCCGTATCCTCTGGCTGAGCGGGATGGAGCGGGGGCGCAATCGACTGGGGACGGTGGATACCATGCGCCGCTACATCTATATCCACGGCTGTCCCGACAGCGAGCCGATGGGGGTGCCGCGCTCCCACGGCTGCATCCGCATGCGCAACGCCGATGTCGTCGAGCTGTTCGAGCGGGTGGCGGTGGGGACGCCGGTGAGGATCGACGGATAGCCGGAAGGGGGGCGGGAAGGGGGAAACGGGAATGGCAATCAGTAAATTAGGGTTTAACCCTATTCGTACATAGGGTGTTGCCTTTTCTGCCGAATGGGATAAGGATAGGCCCATCCATGAAGGAGCTATTCACACTCTCGCTGCTCGTCGAGCCGGACCGCCAGCGCTTCGCCCGCTTCGTGATCGACGCCACGCGTGCCCTCGACGGTGACCTCTTTTCGGTCACCGCCCGGCTCTACTCGCTGCTCCAGCGGCTGCGCGAGGAGGAGGCTCGGCTAGGCGGGAGTATCGAGGTCGGTCTGCGGCTGGAGGGGGATCGACTGGTCGTCCATTGGGATGGCGGCGGTATCGACGAGTTCCCCCGGCTCCCCGTCACCCCCGAGCCGATGCGGGTGGAGGAACTCGCCGAACAGTTGCGGATGGCCAGCGAGACGGCCGATCCGGAGCTCCTCAAGCGGCGCAACCGCAAGATCTCCGAGGACCTGGAGCGCTTCACCAAGGTGGCGGCCCAGCAGATGGCGGAGATGGAGACGATGCTCGAGCGCAAGAAAGAGGAGCTGGAGGCGTCGATTCGCCAGGCGGAGACCGATGCCCTTACCGGCCTGCTCAACCGCGGCGCGTACGACGACCGGTTGCGCAAGGCGCTGGCGCGCGCACAGCGTCAGGGCGAGGAGATGGTGCTGCTGCTGCTCGACCTCGACCATTTCAAACAGATCAACGATACCCATGGCCATCAGTACGGAGACGATTACCTGCGGCGCATGGCCGAGGTGATGGAGCGTGCGGTGCGGGAGAACGTCGATCTGCCGTGCCGCATCGGCGGCGACGAATTCGCGATCATCGCCTTTACCGGCATGGAGGCGGCGGAGCGCATCGCCCAGCGCGTCCTCGAGGAGATGAATCGCAAGGTGAGCATTGGGATCGCCCGGGCGCTGCGCCACGATTCGGTGGATACGCTGGTGGCGCGCACCGACGAGGCGCTCTACGCGGCCAAGGCGCAGGGGCGCGGGCGTTTCGTTTCGGCGCGTGCGCCCCTGCGTGAGGTGGCCAACGGGTGAGACGCGTGGATGGTAGGGGACCTTGCGGCCTTGGGCGAGGGGATGCGGCCGTCGGGCGATGAGAGACGATACCCTCCTCAAGCTCCTTCTCGATCAACCCATCGCCGGAGACAGCAGCCAGATCCTGGTTCGCTCCAAGCTGCGTGCGGTCGGTCGGCGCATGGGCTTCAGCGATCTGAAGCGCGAGCGGATGGAGCTGGTCGCCACGGAGATCCTCACCAACCAGTACAAGTACGCCTGCGGCAGCGGACTGATTCAGCTCTGGGAGTGGAATGGGCCGATGCCGGCCCTCGATCTGTTCGCCCTCGACTATGGGCCTGGCATCGATGATCTGGAATTGGCCCGCTCCGATGGATTCACCACCTCCGGCACCCTTGGCAAGGGGATCGGCGCGATCCATCGGTTGGCCGACGAGAGTGCCCTCTATTCGCGCCCGACCGAGTCTGCCGCCGGTGGTTGGCATGGGGTGGCGGTGTGGGTACGCTTCCACCTCCGCGAGCCGGAGCCGCTGCCCTACCAGATTGGGCTTTTCCTGCGTGCCTATCAGGACGCGATCCACAACGGCGACTGCATCTGCGTCGATTTCGACGCCGAGCAGTTGCGTTGGCTGCACATGGATGGGCTCGGGCATGGACTGGAGGCGGCCAAGGCGGTCGCCGACATGGGGACCGTGCTGGAGCGGGAGCGGACCCCGATCGGGGTGATGGCGCGGGCCAGTGAGACGCTGCGTGGCACGCGCGGGGCGGTGGGGATCTTCGGTGAGCTGGATACCGCCAGCCGGCAGGCGCGGGTCTGTGGGGTCGGCGACATGACCGCGGCGCTGCTCTCCAGCGAAGGGCGGCGCAATATCCAGTTCTCCCCGGGGGTGCTCGGCCACTCCCATCGCAGTTGCGAGACCACCGAGCACGAACTGGGGCGGGAGACGCTGCTGCTGACCGCCTCCGACGGCCTGCGGCGCAACTGGGAGCCGGTCGGCTTCCCCGGGCTGTTTCAGCTCCATCCGCAGATGGTGGCCTATCTGTTGGGCAATGTGGCGGGGCGGTCCAACGACGACAAATCGATCTTTCTGGTGCGTCTGGGTACCGGTCAACGAATCATGAGTGGAGAGGTGGGGCAATGAGCAAGAAGCACGCGGAAGAAGATACATCGATTCATCAGATCCTCATCGATCAGCTCAAGGAGAACATGGGTTACATCGCCGATGTGGTCGAGGAGCAGGGGCGGGGGTTGTTCGGCGACAACCAGATCCTCACCGACGACGACATCCACGAGTACAGCGTCGAGTTCCTGGAGCTCTTCGTTATGCTCTTGCAGGCCGGCGCCAGCCTCGGCAAGCGGACCGCCGAGCTGGAGGCGTTGCAGCAGTTCTTCGGCAACTTCGCTCGTCAGATCCAGGTGCGCGGCGGCAGCCTCGACCTCTTCGTGCGCTACGTTCAGTCGCTGCAGCGGGTGCTGATCGAGGAGCTGGAGGAGAATGACCGCTACGGCTTCGAGCAGAACCGCGAGGTGCTGCTGATGCTGGCGCGGGTCTTCAATCACGTGGTGCTCGACGTCTTCCACGCCTATCTCAAGGAGAAGGAGCGGACCATCGAGGCGCAGCAGGAGGAGCTGAAGCACACCTCCACGCCGATCACCGAGATCTGGGACGGGGTGCTGACCCTGCCGATCATCGGCACCCTGGACTCCTCGCGCACCATGATCGTGATGGAGAACCTGCTCTCGCGGATCGAGAAGGACCGCGCCAAGGTGGTGGTGCTGGACGTCACCGGTGTGATGACCATCGATTCCCAGGTCTCCCACCACCTGATCCAGATGATCCGCGCCATCGGCCTGATGGGCGCGCGCGCAATCCTCACCGGCATCCGCCCGGAGATCGCGCGGGCGATCACCAGCCTCAATATCGACCTCTCCGCGGTCAACACCCGCTCGACCCTCTCCGAGGGACTCAAGGAGGCGTTCCACATCCTCGGTATCCAGGTCTCCCAGGATCCTTCGGCGAGCTTTTAGGGGGCGAGGTTTTTGACCATGAAGGGGAGCGAAGTACATGAAGGGGGCTCATTCCTCGCTCCGTGCTTCATGGTCGGTTCTTTCGCCGGGAGTGGCTCATGGTAAAGGGGATGCATCTGACGCCGATCGGCGGGGGCAAGGTGCTGCTGGAACCGGGGGAGGGGCTGGATCCCAGCCACGCCGACGACTACCTGGAGGAGCTGGCGGAGACCCTGATCGAGCTGAAGGGACGGCTGCTGCTTTACGACCTGAAGAGCGTCCCGCTGGTCGATGCCCTCTACTACGACTGGTTATGCCGGATCCATGCGCTCTGTTCGATCAGCGGCGTCGGGATGGTGGTGGTCAACATGCAGCCTGCGGCGGCCTTCGCCCTGGCCATGGCGATGGAGCGGGACCCGCCGTTTCGTTGCGCGCTGGACGTCGATAGCGTATGAAGCGCCTCCGTGACGGAGCTTTCCCGGTCCCTTTCCGTTCAGCGCAACATTCAGTTATGGATGGATCGGCCGCGAAAGCGGGATGACAGCCCCGGTTTTCCGAGAATCGTCTTCAAATCGCTCGCTATTCTCTTCGGGTTTTCGAAAAATCGGGACCGCCCTCCTGCCCATCCGCGAATCGATCCCCCCATGGTCCGGCAGGCTCTTAGTATAAAAACGCAAAAAACCAGGGTTCTGCGGCAAAATACTGGCCGCTGAGTTCGATGCCGCCACCCAGCGAAACGATCTCTCCGTTGCTCAGTTCCACAGTCATGTTCCGGAAGGTTACGTCATATCGGTTCTGATAGTCTGCGGAATAAAAAGTGATCGGACCGTTGTTGTAGACCAAGTAGAAATGGTCCCCCTGGGTTTGTAGCGAGTAGTCCAGGGTGCCGTTTGCCCAGAATCCGGATGTCGTCCAGAAACTGCGATAACCTTGTTGGCCTTCCAGGGTTACCGCCGATCCGTTGACGCAGGCTTGACCGTAGAAATAATAAAAACCTGACCCCGACCCGTACATCGGTTCATACGATGTGCCGCATCCCGCCGACGCCTTGAACGACCACAGCGACAACAGCCCAACCGCCAGACCCGCCAATATTCGTTTCATTCCTTGTCACTCGTTTTTTGTAAAAAATGGATTTTAGCATATCAAATAAAACGATCGTTTGGTGTGGTGCATCATTGCCGGGCCTGCCTGCCCGACGCGGCCGACCTCTCCGGGGGGAAAGCGGTTTTTGCGGCGCGTACTTCACGAATGGCCGCCCAGTCTCAGCTGTTTTCTGCGGGAACCTTAATCGGCGCTGCGGAGGGCGCGCCCCGTTCACGCCGCGAACAGCTTCGCGCCGTAGCCCCCCTGCATCTTCAGGAACCCCTTGTAGCGCTGCTCGAAATCCTCCGGCACCGCCCCGCTGATCGCTTCCATGGCGAGCAGCGTGTCGGCCCAGCGGCGCACCTTCGGGTACTCCTCCCACGGGATGAAGGGGTGGGCCGCCTGGAGCAGGTCGAGGCGTTGGAACAGCGGTCCGAAGGCGGTGTCGATCAGCGAGAATCCTTCGCCAAGGAAGTAACGGCCCTCGCCGGTGTGGCGCTCGAGCCACGCCAGTTTCTTCAGCAGCCCCTCTCGGGCCCCGCCGTGGGCCGTCTCGTCGGCGGCGGTGGAGAGTCCGTGCATGTCCACCAGGCAGGCGGAGGCGAACTCCACCCAGGCGCGGGCCATGGCGCGCTCCACCGGTGCCTCCGGCAGCAGACTCCCCACACTGATCTCGTCGACGAACTCGTTGATCACCGCCGACTCGAAGAGCACGGTTTCCCCGTCCACCTTGAGCAGCGGCACCTTGCCCAGCGGCGAGGTGGTGGCGAACCAGTCGGGCAGGGTGTCGGGGGTGATGTAGGTGACCTGGTGGGGTACCTGCTTGTAGCGCAGGGTGATCAGCGGACGCTGTCCGAAGGGGCAGATCTTGAAGGTGACCAGTTCCAGCTCCATTCTCGGCTCCTCAGTCGATGGGTTGGGACGCCCATGGTAGGGGTTGAAGGGGCGCTGCGCCACTCTGAAAGCGGGCTAGCCCTGCCTCTTACCCACAAATCGGCCATCAGCGCTCCCCGGAAGTGCCAGGCCAAGGCGCGGCGCGCAGCCAATGGTGATCCCTTGGCAAGCGCCGCAACGCGGGCCTGGCGCTTCCGGGGGGCGCCCTA